>JBDGYW010001277.1:0-2241 GCA_039588935.1 Gemmatimonadota bacterium
TGTGTTCGGTGAAACAATGCGGATTGAGCATCCTGGGACCGAAGTAGCCGTTGATCATTCCCATCGACGTGTCGCCCAGCATGAGGATCAGCGCCCGACGGTCCCGGAACTGTTCTGCCACACCGCGCGCAAGGGTGGCGGCCTCAGACGAGATTGGAGCACTGTATGCAATCTCGTCCTCTTCGTAGGCGATACGTCCTGAAGAACACCACTCCTCCAGCCTGGCCATGAAGCTCTCGTCGGTGGTCCAGTCTTCGGCCTCGGTCCAAACGCGCGAGAACTTCCGTCCCAGACTCTCGAGACACGCACCCGTATTGAGCAAGCCAACGAGCCCCGGCCACTCTCCGGAGAAGTTACTGGCGAGGAGGAGTGGATTGTCCTTCCCTACAACACCTTCAGTCGTGTGCGGTCCGTAACACCAGTGCACGCATATCGCGATCATGGGATCCGAAATCGGTGCCAGCCGTTCGATCGCGTGGTGAGGTTTGGAGAGATATCCCTCGAGCAGATATGGTTCTTTGCCGAGCTTCCGGAGTGCGGCTTCCATCTGCCTGGTCGATTCTGTCACGTTCGGCAACGCGAGTTCGTTGGGCAGGTCGCGCCCGTCACCGGGCCAGAACAAAGCGATTCGTTGCTTCACAGGTGCTCCTCCTCATTATCCGATCCAATCGGCTCGCCGCCACTGGCAACGTTCTCTGGTGTGAACAGCCGCGTACCGAGCGTTACGTGTTTGGGCACCTCGACTCCACTCAAGATGTCCAGTGCAACATCGATCGCTTCTTCACCTCCAGTAGGATACAAAAAAGTGGCATCCATAATCCCCTGGACGACGTACTGCTGCCCTTCGTGCGGGAGTGCGTCGATGCCGACGAACAGCATGTCTTCTTCCCTCCCCACTCCTCGCGCGGCGAGCCAGGCCCCGTGCGCACCCGGATCGTTGTGCGCGTAAACGACGTCGATCTCAGCATTGGTGGTAAGCGCCGACTCCATCTCTCGTCGGGCGTTTGGTTCCAACCACTGCATTTCGCCCGAGAATACGATCTCCATGCCCGGGTTCTGATCCAGCTCGAGTCCCTGAAGAAACCCCTGGTTTCGGTCTTGGCCAGGCACCGACGTCATGAGGCCTTTGAGTTCGACGATCCTACCCCTTCCACCCAGCCGTTCCCGAATCCACCTACCGGCCTCCCGTCCGATACGGACGTTGTCGGCCCCGATGAACGTGGTGTACAAATCACCCTGCACTGCACGGTCAAGCACTATCACCGGTATGCCCCGCTGGTAGGCTTCAGCCACTGGTCTGGTGAGCGGGGCTGCCTCTTTCGGACTGATGATGATCAGGTCAACGCCCTGCTCGACGAATTCCTCGACCTGTGCCCTCTGAGTCAATGATTCGTTTTGCGCGTCTTTGAAGATCACTCTCAAGTTGTCATGCTGATCGGCCGCGGCCCTTACGTCCGCATCCATCTGAACTCGCCAAGGTTCACCCAGATTGCACTGGCTCATTCCAATTACCCAGGGATCATCGGGCGTGCCGGCATGTCCGGTTTGCGATTCCGAGCCACATGCCGATAGGAAAATCAGACAGACAGCCGCGAGAAAGTGTTTTTGATGCATCAAGCAGTTATCCTGATAGGTGAAGGTTTGGGTGGATTCACAATACTCGGATTGCCAAAACGATTCATCTGACTTCCTGAACCCATACAAAATCGATTCCGAGTTCCGGCCGTTCGACTCCCTCACCCCCGCCGTCGAAGACAAACTCCAACGTGTGGGTGCCTGCCTCAAGTGCCCGAGGTTGCAGCGTGAAGTTGCGAAGCAGCGTGCGAAACGGACGAAAGAGATCAATCGCGGTAGTATCAGTGGTCAACACCGCGGACTCGCCGTCGAAACGCATGGTGGCGCTACCGCCATTGCGGTCGAGACGCGCCACAAAATGAATTCGGTATTCGCCGGCGGCTCTGATCGGCACGCTAAACATGAGGGATTGGCCGCTCGACGTTGGGAGCCACACCGGCAGTCGTGCTCCCGCATAGAGCCTGCCGGATTGGATCTCGAGTCTACGGTTCGGTGAAAGATCCTCAGTCTGGTAAAAGACTGAGTTCCTCGATCCGAATCGCCCCTCCGGCATCCACCCTCCCGGAAGCCGTAACTCGCGCAGATCACTTTGGCGGATTGCCATGTGGTCGTCGGTCACGCCGGGGCGTGCATAGTGGTACCCGATGCGAGCGTACGACACTCCGG
>JBDGYW010001278.1:0-2241 GCA_039588935.1 Gemmatimonadota bacterium
GCAGCCTCGGTATCGCCCCAAGGATCGGAAGCCCGGTCCATTCACCAATCGACTCCCTGAGAACTCGTAGGTGTCGATCCCCGGCTACACGATTCAGGACGACGCCCGCGATGTTCACGGCCGGGTCGAAATCGACGCAACCCTTGATAATCGCGGCGATCGTCCGTGTCACTTTCACCGCGCTGACAACGAGAATGACCGGCGCCTGCAGCAGCTTCGCCAACTCTCCGGTACTGTGGGCCCCCGATCCATCCTTGCTGTCGAATAGCCCGCGGTTGCCCTCGATCACCGATATATCGGACTGTTCGCCGTGAAGAACGAAGTTTCTGCGCACCGCGTCGGGCTCTACAAGATATGTATCGAGATTGCGACAAGCGGACTGACTCACGAGCGACAGCCACGCTGGGTCGATGAAGTCTGGCCCCTTCTTGAAGGCTGATACTGAGTACCCCTTCCGTCTCAACGCCGACAGAATGCTCAAGCTCGCTATCGTCTTGCCCGAATCGCCAGACAGGCCGGCGATTACAAGCCTCGCTGAACCCACTTCTAAACTCGTTGTCTGGGGGCCGGCAGGGTCTCCTACTCGTTGGCGGCGCCTTCCTTCTGCGGAATCTCGACGAAGCTCCCTCCGAAGTACGTGTAGACGCACCTCTCGGAGTCGACGAGCAACTTAATGGCGCTCTTACAAGTCTTCTTGTCGACCTCATCGCCGTACAACTGCTTCATCGCCTTCGTGAGGTCCATCGGCTTGAGCTTCTTCACGCCTTGCGCGTCTTCCACCAACTTGTACATGGCGTCGGCTATTTCTTCGGCCGTCTTCGCCATACAGTACCCCTTAGAATGTTAGGTGGGTTGAAGTTCGATACGTCAGGCCGGCATGCTTGAAATCATCGATATGCTCTTTCTCGAAGGGAATGCCGGTCATCTGGAAGAACCTGGGCCAGCCGATGCGCTCGATCCACTCGCCCATTCTCTCGTACTTTCTGGCGTTCTTTGCCCATATCTCCACCAGGTTCCGGATGGCCTCCACGGTCTCCGGCCAGCGCGGCGGATTATTGGGCAGGTACGGTATCGCGAGCTTCGAGAACGTAGGCTCACGCCGAGCATTGGAAACCTTGCCGCCCACCCAGATCGAGACGCCGTCGTTCAACGGATCGCTCAAAGGCATGGAGGGGCACACGGTGAAGCAGTTGCCGCAGAACATGCACAGCTCTTCGATTACTTCTACGGAAGCGTTGCCCTCGACGGTCGCGGGCCGGATGGCCGCAGTCGGACAAGACGCCGAGACGCTCGGGATCTCGCACATCTTGGGCAACCGCGAGTGGTCGATTCTCGGGGGGCGCCGGTGAATCCCCAATATTGCGATATCGGAGCAGTGCACCGCCCCGCACATGTTGAGACAGCAAGCCAGAGCTATGCGGAGCTTGCCCGGTAGCGTCATGCTCTCGAAGTGGTCGATCATATCGTCCATCACGGCCTTCACGATGCCGGAGGCGTCAGTCGCGGCCGAATGGCAGTGAACCCATCCCTGGGTGTGCACGATATTCGAGAGCGAGTTCCCGATGCCGCCAACCGGATGGCCGAGCGCCTGGAGGTCCACAATCAGCGGATCGATGTTCTTCTCCACATCGGTGAGGAACTCGACGTTGTTGCGGCTCGTGAACCTGAGATAACCACTGCAGTACTTGTCGGCGAGATCGCAATACGCGCGAATCTTGTCCACGCTCATCAGCCTCGGCGATCCGGCACGCACGGTGTAGATCTTGTCGCCGGTCTCCGAGACGTGCACCATTACGCCGGGCTTGACGACTTCGTGGTACTTCCATTTGCCGTAGTTCTTCTTGATGATCGGATGCAAGAACTGTTCGTAGTTCGGAGGGCCATAGTCCGTCCGTCTTTCTTGCGTCGCTGCAGCCATCTCTTCACCTCGATTTCGTGAATACAAATCTCGTCCGGAATTATCCTTCCGAGTCCTCTTCGTCTTCGCCCTCGTCTTCTTCGAAGTACTCTTCGTAGAAGACGTACGGGTTTTCGCGAGGATGAGAAACCATCTCCGCCACCGGCTCGAGCTCGATGGCCTCGAGGAAGTTGCCCATTCCAACGCGTTGGATGAACTCACCAACGCGCTCTCGCGCCTTGCCTTCCTCAGACCACAGGTCCCAGATTCTCTCCACGATATCCTTGAGCTCCTGGTAGGGGGGCTCCATCTTGTAGAACGGTATCAGCACGGAGGAAAGGAGT
>JBDGYW010001279.1:0-2796 GCA_039588935.1 Gemmatimonadota bacterium
CAGGACAACAAAGGAGACGTCAGACTTTTCGAGGCTTACGGAGAGGACGTCGCGGGACTCACAGACGAGAGTTTTGACGATCTTTTTGAGTTTGTCAGGGACGTTGTTTTTGAATTATTAGAAAGTATAAAATGATATTGAGAAAGATCAAGGATCTCCTCCTGAGGAGAAAGTCAAACGCATACTTTGAGAGCTTGTCTGAGCTTCCTTTTGTTATATGGCGAAAGATTCACGAGACAGGGTCTCTCGAGCTCTTGATCAGGGAAAGGAACGCAAACCCGACACGAGGAGAGCTTGTCAAGGCGTGGCACAAAATCAACAATGATTATCTGACGAGGTTCGGACTTGATCGAAAGACTATCAGGATAATTGAGAAAAGAAAGGCTCTCGCAATCGCTCTCGCGACTTATCTCGAGACAGGGGACAGACGGTTTGAGATGGAGGCTGACCTCCTCAAAGCTGAAATCGAACAGGAAAACAGTCAGGAGTCAAAAAAAGCATCTTTTGACGATCTGGTCTCTCAGGTTGAGAGGTTTTTCGGTTTTCAAATTGACGAGAATGAGACAACGGCGTCAAAGTTTTACACGTATGTCGGACAGCTCAAACAAGAGTCTGAGAGAATAAAAAACAAGCAAATAAAAAACACTTTGTCAAATGGCTAAGAAATATACATAAAGACATTTTCGGGGGAGGGTCTCTTTTTGAGGGACAAAGGAAAGACGCTGAGAGACTACTTGAGACAATGAAAGACCTCAAGTCAGTCTTTTCTGAGTTTGGATCAAAGACGAGAAAGGAACTCGTCGAAACTAACGAGAAAACCTCAGAGGGAATCGAAAAGATAACCAAAGACACAAAGGATCTGACTGACACTGTTGAGAGTTTCAACAAAGTATCAAAAAAGGAGATTGAAATCTCTCAGGAAAAAATCAAACTTGATAAAGAACAGGCGAAACTTGATCAGGAGAAAGCAAAACTCGGACAGCAAAGAGCGAAACAACTCGCTGAGCTCAACAAAGCTCAAAGGGAGAGAATCAAAAACGCTCAGGAGACAGAGAAACAAACTCAGCAAGAGATCAAGTCTGAGACTGAAAGGGAAAAACAGAGACAGATTCAATTGAGGACAGAAATCCTCTTGAAAAAAGAACAGGAGAGACTCGAGAAACAACGTGAGAGAGAACAAAAACAACTTGAGCAAAACGAGAGACTGTATATCCAACAATCAAAGAGGCTCTCAAAACTAAAAAAAGACTATAAGGATCTTGTCCTTGCGGGGAGAGGAGCTGAGAAAGGGACAAAAGCTCTCCTTGAGGAGATTACGGAACTCGATAAAACGCTCAAGGATCTTGACGAGTCAGTCGGAGAGTCTCAGAGAAAAGTCGGATCATACGAGAAAGCTCTCGAAAGTACAAATCAGGCTCTTGAGAAACTTGACAACACAGCAAAAAAGACAGGTATTGCTCTTGTATTTTTGAAACTTGTCGAACTAGGGGGAGAGTTTTTCTCAAACTCAAGAGAGGCGTCAAAAGAGACAGCTCAGGCTTTCGCTCGTTTCTCGGAATCGGCGAAAGTGTTTTTCGCGTCCGTTGTTCAATCTCTCGGAGGTCTCAAGTTGATTCTTTCGGGGACTTTAGATTTGATTACAGGAGGATTTTCAAATTTTATCAACTCTTTTCAAGTCGGCTTTAATAAGTTTTTAAAATTAGCACTTGAGGGACTCAACAACCTCCCGACGGTTGACTTTTCTGATCAGATTGCTCAGGTTGATAATGAGTTGAAAAATTTGACAGCGTCAACAGTTGACCTGACTCAGGCGTCAGAGAACTTGTCGAGAGGTATCGATCAAGTAAAAGACGCTTTCTCAGGAGATACTGACGCAATCACTGAGGCGATTGACCTGACAGACTCTCTAATCGACGAGACTGAGCGTCTTGAGATTGCAAATCTTGACTTGCAAAAAGGACTCGTCAATCTTACGAGACAACAGGAGGAGCTGAGCCTGATCGCTGAGGACGACACTCGAGGCTTTGACGAAAGGATCAAAGCGTCAAAAGAGTTGTTTCAAGTGAATGAGCAAGTCGCAAACCAACAGGAGAAAATCGCGGGAAATGAGCTCAGACTCGCTCGTCTTGAGGTTGCTCGAGATCTTGTCAGAGCAAACTTGATCACGTCAGCGAAAGCTCTTGTCATAACTGATAAGGAGCTAAACGAACTTTTATCAGACAGAGCTGTCAGATTGAAAGTTTCAAGTGATAACGATCAAGCATATACTGACGCGTTTGTCAACTTTGCTCAGGCTAGAACTGAGGCGAGTCTGACGGAACTTGACACGGAGGAGAAAACAAGAAAGCTGAGATCAGACGAGCTCGAGCGTGATCTGGATATCTTAATCGACGGAGCTGACAGGATCAAGACGATAAATGAGCAACTCATCTCAGACGACACAATCTCAAATCAGAGGAGACAAGAAATCCTCAACAACACAACGAAACTGATTGAGGACTCTTTTGAGAAACAAAAAAAGACGATCCTTGATTTCGGTCAAATACAAATCGACACAAACTCAAAACTGAGCGAGGACGAAAAAAAGAGGCTGTCAGAAAAGCTGAAAAACGCTGATCTTGACAAACTTCTCGCGTCTGAGTCAGCTGAGGAGTTAAACGAAAATATCAGACTTTTAGGACTTTCTGAGATATTCGAGGGGAGACTCCTTGAGGTTGTAAATGAGAGGAGACAATCGACTCAGGACTTGACTGAGGCTCAAAGAGAACTCAACGCCGTACAAAGAGAGACAGCTGA
>JBDGYW010001280.1:0-2233 GCA_039588935.1 Gemmatimonadota bacterium
TGAAGCGCCAGCCGCCGCTGCCGGAGTTGATCGACGTGTCGTAACTGATCTGGGTGTGTCGGTTTTCGGCAACACCGAAACCCTTGCTCAACACCGTGACCTCTTGGTCGCCACCAGCAGCCGTCTCTGGGAAGGCCCGTAGGACGACATCTATGCTGAGACTCAGCTCGTTGTTCGGCTTGTAGACTGTCAGGTGGGGGATGCTTATGTACGCACCCGTACCGTCCAGCCGAGCCGAGCAGTCGCGTAGTTGCGTCGTGTTGAGCCGCTTGAACCCCTGCCGCTTCTCGAGCGCCTGCTTGGAGAACTCTACGTTTAACAGATCCGGGCACTCGATGCGCGTATTGTGGGCCGCGACGAACCTGTCGGACAGGCCAGCATATCGGTCTACAAGAGATTCAACGTCTTTTGCGCCCATTATCCGGGGTAATCCGAGTGTCCTGACAGGTTGTAGGTGGTGTCGTGCAGGCGTGTCGTCGGGCGGTACGGCTTCTGCCTATGCGTCATCCCCGTCACCGGAGACGACTTGGTGCGCATGTCCTTCTTGGCCTGCTCGAACTCCGCCTTGAACATCGCCAACTGCTCCCGCGAAAGGTACTGCGGGAACAGGGTTGCGGCACCGATATACAGCGCCCGATGGAACGTGGCCGGGAAGCGCGGGTCAACCGTTGTGTTGTCCGCTGCGGCAGACTGGTCAACCGGATGCGCGAAGTAGTCATACGACATGGCGTAGATCGCATCGGGCGTTGGGAAGAAACGGAGCTGGAACAGGCCGGAAGACGAATCTCTGTGACGAATGGTGTAGTAATACGGCCTTTGATTGGATGAGTTCACTTGGTCCCCCTCCAACCTGTCCCACTCCTGTTGGTCCAGCCACTCCAGGGTGTACTTCGGCGCGGCGGTGAACTTCATCGTCGGCTCGATGATCCGATAGAAGTCGTCTTCCGTGTCGTAGTCCTGTGTCCCTGAGGCGGTGTTAAGCGTTGCGGTTGTGCGAAACGCTGGATGGTCTGAGGAAGCCACCATGTCGCGCAAGACAGAGTTCAACGCCCACTTGATCTCGGTAGCCATCGCGGTATCCGCGGTGGCACTACCTGTCAGATGGAAACTGACCCTGCTCACCAGAGTCCCGACAGTGATGGTTTCCTGCGCCATTGCTTACACTCCCTGCGGCGTGGGCCGCGTGGTGCTTTTCGGTGGTCTGCCCGGTCCTCGCTTCTGCGGCGGTGCCTCGGGAGCCTCCTCGCCGGGCACGTTGAACACGGGCTCGGGCTCGGGGTTCCGCTCTTCGACGACCTTCTTGAATGCGTCGGCGTGCTTGTACATGGTCCGCGGGGCACGCATGGCCTTCTTGAGCCACTGGCCCGAGAGGTTCTCGCGGCCCACCACTGAGACCACGGCTTCCATGAAAGAGCAGTCGTGCTCCTTCTGGACATCACGACACTTTTTCATGTCGTCATAGGTCAGTTCGGGGGCGCCTATCGGTAGCGCCTGCCACGACCGGACGATCCGTTTTTCCGGCCTCGGGTCGTGCTCAAAGTCCCCTTGCCTGGACCGCCACATCCCACTTGTCAACTCGGGGAACCACTGTTGGTGCTCCCACGGGATGTAGTTGTAGAAGTCTTCGGGGAGGTCTTCCCAGGGGTACGCTTTACGCTTTCCGTCGCTCATCAGATGATTCCTAAAATAAGAAGTAGCCGCTCGTGCAGCCTCACGAATCTTGGTTGCGTTGCACGCAGAGATCCGCACTTCTTGCAACCGAAAGCGCCGTGGCGCGACCGCCGCGCAAACCACGAGGATTTGCGCAAGCGGCCGCAGCCAAAGCAGCGACGGTAGTCGCGGTCTTCTTCTACATGCATCTCACGAAAACTGCCGTCCCGGTCGGTCCCGCAGTCTGCGCTTCGAGCGCGATGAAGTTGCACACGCTCTCCACTGGTCCGGCATCCCCGTCAGAGACGAGAAGGCCATCCGTCCCGTCGTCGAACACGAGAACATTGCCGACCTCGATGTCTGTCGAGACGCCGCCGTCGTCTGTCTTCGCGTCAACGGCACCATAGGTGCGCACCCAGATAAGGTCGCCGTCAGCGGCGTCCTTCCCTGCGAGCCCACTGATGGTGGTGTCAGCGCCACGTCCGCCCTCTCCGGTGTAGACACCGAGAGCAAGGTGGTCGTTGGTCGCCGTTCCCGTGATCGCCAGCTTCCCGAGGAGGTTGCCAGTGATGTCGATCATCAC
>JBDGYW010001281.1:0-2231 GCA_039588935.1 Gemmatimonadota bacterium
CATCTAACTCATCTCGCCAGACACCGAGTGCAAAATCGGTGCGTAGAGCCATAAGTTCGAAGCGGCCCGGAAGTTCGACTATCCCAAGGAAGCGGCCATCGGCATCAAACACATCCCATTGCCTGGCTCCCCAACCGCCTGTCGGATCGAACGAAGCGCTCTCTTGCTCGGTGAGGTCGGAAGGAACCAATGTGTGTTGCACCCACAGCGTGCCATCGGGACAGGGCACAAATCGCTGATATGCGGGAAACACATCGTGGAACCGGGCCAGTTGCCGGAGTGTTGCGTCCGCATTGGGAATGCGTTCAGCAAACACTCGGATCCAAGCGTCGAGTACGATATCCCTATCCTGCTTACTGACCGCAACCGGTGTGTGCTCCCGAGATACGATCTGCCGAAGGATGCCGTCTTCATACTCACCGATCGAATAGGTGTTGTTGACCCCTACGAAGACTGCGTCGTTACTCGCGATGGCCCAGAATGGTTCTGGTGCAAAGAAGGTGAGTTCTGGAACCCCACCCTCGAAGAAGAACCTGCGGCCGGAAGGGAACGTCAAAATTGTGTCTCTGCCGGTGCCGTCGCTTCCGATGGCAAGCAGGACATCCACGAGGTCGTCGGTTTCCTGCATTCCGGCCATCATCGAAAGCCCGACCTGCAGTACGGGTACGCCTCGAGAAGTCGCGCCCCACCGGTTCGCGAGTTCCGGCAACGTGACTGGTATGCTGTATCGGTGCTGTCCGTCGAAGTCGAACAGGTTGACTCGTCTGTTGCCGTAGTCGGGGATGACAAGCAAAGAGTCGCCCGCGTTGAATATCGGGCCTGCGCCAATCCCGAATTCCCCGGGACCCGAACCCTTTCCACCGCCAGCCGCGACCAAGTCGCCGTTTGCGTCGAACACTCTGAGCGGCCGATCCGCCTGCACGTCCAGCACCACTATCTTCCCGGCGGAGTTCACTGCGAGTCCGGCAATCTCGCCGAACTGGTAGGCTGAATCTTCGTCGACGGTTCCGATCCGAAGATCCTCCTCCAGCCCCCAGCCTTCACCGTGTGTCCAGATGCCCTGTGCGGGGTTCTCAACGATCTGGATACCGGCACTATCCCTCACCGAACCGTGCCAATCTGTTTCGGGAGGTCTCGCAGAATCGCACGCGACGATCGGGGTGACGACGAGCAGCCAAGCGTGTGGACGTGTGATCCTCATGTTTGTCCGACCTCCGTGAGGTAAAACTTTGTGGGCAGCCATTCTGGTTGCAGGCACTCAGTTACCGAGCGCCGAAGCAAGCCACAACCGTCTACACAGATTGCTGCCCTCAGTTCCCACCATCACTTCTTGGCCATCGGCAGGGTCACGCCCCGTTCTGCAGCCACCTCGCTCGCTCGCTCGTATCCTGCATCGGCATGGCGAATGATGCCGAGCGCCGGATCGTTGCGCAGCACCGTGGTGACACGAGCCTCGGCCGCAGGAGTGCCATCGGCCACGGTGACCTGTCCGGCGTGCATGGCGTAGCCGATTCCCACGCCACCTCCGTCGTGGAACGAACTCCAGGCACTGCCGGAAGCGACGGAGGTCATGACGTTCAAGAGAGCCCAGTCGGCCACGGCGTCGGAGCCGTCCTTCATGGCCTCGGTCTCGCGATACGGACTAGCCACCGATCCGCAGTCCAGGTGGTCACGCCCGATTACGACAGGTGCTTTCACGCGTCCAGATGCTACGAGGTCGTTGAATAGCTTGCCGGCTTTCTCGCGCTCGCCGTAGGCCAGCCAGCAGATGCGCGAGGGAAGTCCCATGTGTGATATCTTTTTCCCCGCCATCTCCAGCCAGCGCACCAGGCGTTTCTTTTCGGGAAAGAGCTCGAGAAGTTCCTCGTCAATGACCGCGATGTCCTGGGGATCGCCTGACAGGGCCACCCACCGGAACGGTCCCTCGCCCTCGCAGAACAGGTGGCGTATGTACGCCGGTACGAAACCCGGGTAATCCATGGCGTTGTCCACCCCTCTCCGCATTGCCTGGCGCCGTAGGTTGTTGCCATAGTCGAATACGACGGCCCCCTTCTGCCGCAAGTCCAGCATTGCGCGGCAGTGCACTGCCATCGACTCCAAGGCCATGTCGATGTACATGTCGGGATCGGATTTCCGCAGAGCCAATGCTTCCTCAAAGGTGATACCGTGCGGTATGTATCCGGCCAACTCGTCGTGAGCGCTGGTCTGGTCGGTCACGACATCGGGCACGA
>JBDGYW010001282.1:0-2845 GCA_039588935.1 Gemmatimonadota bacterium
TACAGGCTCCGGCTCCACGGAAACCTCTGGCTCCACGACCTCCGTTTCATCGATAATCTGTGGCCCAATCGCTTCTATCTCCGAGTCTTCGGCAACTTCAACTCCGGTGGCCTCGATCTCCTCAACCTCTTCCTCGACCTGCCCCGGTTCTTCCACATCCGAGATCTCGAGTTCATCCATCGCGGCCGGTTCCGGTTCGGCTGCAACGGACTCGGGCACCAACGTCTCAAGGGCAATTTGCGCACTGTCGTTGCCAGGATCACGTTCGAGCACACGTTCGTACACGTAGCGAGCTCGCTCGATTTCATCACTCCTGAGCAGCGCGTCCGCGAGTTCGAGATATGCGCTGACAACTGCCGCTTCTTCACCCCGTTCCAGGGCAAACTCGATGCGGATCTGATGATGGCCTATGCTGTTTGGATCGAGTCGTAGGATTTCGTCCAACACATCGCGAGCACGTTGCGTGTCTCCAATAGCCAGATATGACTCGCGAGCGATGTCTAGTTCCTGCATTCCGCGTTCACGGTCGCCCGTTTCAACCAGTGCCTCAGCCAATTCTCTGTGAGGCGCCGGCGCATCGGGATCATCAGCGACTGCGGACTCTAGTGCAGAGATGTCGGGGGCTGCGACCTCACCCACATCTGGCATATCGAGCTCTATCTCGGCGTCGGCTTCGTCTTCCTCCAGATCCACTTCGTCGCCCTCAACGGCTGCTCCAGTGTCAACCATGGGAAGCCCGGCCAGTGCCCCATCAACCACCATTTCGTCCGCAGTAACGTCTTCGCCACCCAGATCACCAAAACCGGCGACGTCGAGATCCGAAATCCCGACACCCGCCTCCAGGTCAGCCGTCTCGTCGACTCCCGCGACAGTACCCTCGAGGCCAATTCCAGACTCATCCGCAAAAACCGGGGTTCCTACGTCCGGTACACCGTTCAGGGACTCTCGCTCTCCGACATCCCAGGGTACCTCGAGCTCAATATCCTCGACATCGTCCGCCGCGGGGGTAACCTCGACCATCGGGAGCTCGTCCAATGCATCGGCGTCGGTCAACGGCACCTCGAGACTAGGCAGCTCGTCGACCGGCTCGATCTCAGGCACATCTAGACCATCGTCTAGTGATGTGGCCTCGATGGCAAGGGAATCCACAGGCTCCGTCACACCATCGAACGATTCTGCTAGGTCAAGTCCTTCGATCTGTGCAACCGCGCCCAGATCGCCAACAGCGCCATCATCGAGGGCATCCGTCTCGATTTCGAAATCGACGGCACTCTCCGCAGTCACCACTTCGTCAACGTCGCTTTCCATGGACGTTGCTTCCACTTCTAGTGGTTCGATTGGCTCAGCAGGTTCTTCTGCAATACCAGCCGCAGCGACGGGAGCGATATCCTCGTCCAGATCAAGGAAGACTATATCGGAGCTCTTCTGCTTCTTGGCTTTGGCCTTCGGCGCCGGCGTGGCGGCATCTAGATCGTACTCGGGATCGATGGCGCGCATCTTCTCGAGCGTGGCGCGAGCCCGCTTCTCATCGCCGGATTCCTGCAACTCCTGATGGAGCTTGGCTAGCTGTTCGCGGGCCTCGTCAGTACGAGCCGCCTTCTTCAATTGGTCTGCGAGAATCAGGCGGATTTCTTCGTTGTCCGGGGAAAGGTCGGCGAATTCCTTGAGTGCAAGGAAGGCGTCTTCGAGCTGCCCGGCCTTCTGCATACGCTCGGCGTACGCCAACAGGTTCTGCTTCGCTTCGGACGCGAAGCCCCTTTGCATCATCAGTTTGGCGAGTTTCAGGTAGATGTGGGTCCGGCCAGGCGCATTGCGGAGGACCTTGTTGCACAGCGCGATTGCGTTGTTGGGAAAACCCTGTTCGGCATAGTGGTTGATGGCCTTTTCATATTGATCAACCGCCGACTTAGCGTTCCCCTGTTTTACATAGAGGTCGCCCAGCTTGTTGAAAAGCACCAATTCATCCGCAAGCTCTGGCTTCCCCTCCAACTCATCAAGGATCTTTTCGTATTGCTTGATGGCCTTGTCCAGCTGCCCTTTTGCCTCGAGCTTGCGGGCCTTCTCTTTCGCCTTTTCTATATTCAGGATATACCTCGCCCGACCTTGGTTCCCAACCGAAGCTAGCGTAGAGAATCTACGGATCGCTGTCTTGGGTGACAAGGCACGCCGCCTACCCATACTTCGGAGATGAAATTCGCGCCGTACCAGTACGGTAGTTCTCTCCAGCTGCCCTCGCGAGGCCGCTTCGCCGATCGCAGCTGCACCGTTTGCAGTGATCGCCACGATCGTCTCAGCTGGGAGCATCCCCATTTGCGAAACACCCAGCGTCGCCATGAATGGCAAGCTGGCTCCCGGCGAACTTCCGGGATTGAAATCGGTAGCAAGAGCAACACCTGCACCAGCGTCGATGAGTTTCCGTGCCGGTGCCTGACCTCGCCCCCCGAGATACATCATGGTGCCAGGGAGGAGAACGGCGACAGTCTCGCAACGCGCGAGAGCTTCTATCCCAGCATCGGAGATGGCGGCGAGATGATCTGCACTCACGGCTCCCAACTCGGCGGCAAGTTCCGCCCCGCCCGAGCCCTCTAGTTCATCGGCATGGACTTTGGATTCGAGTCCGTGCGCACGGGCTCCCTCAAGGACACGGCGCGACTGGGCGGGGGTGAACACCCCTGGTTCGCAGAACACATCGCAGAAACGAGCCAGGCCTCTCCGCGCCACGACCGGAAGCATTTCGTTGATGACGATTTCGAGATATTCATCTGGGTCGTCTCTGTACTCCGGTGGCACTTCGTGAGCACCGAGGAAGGTCGGAAACACGGACGGCAAGGAGTCACTAGCAACC
>JBDGYW010001283.1:0-2225 GCA_039588935.1 Gemmatimonadota bacterium
TCTACGCGTTGACTGTCAACAGCGGCACGGGCGATGGCAACTACAGTCAGAGCACGGTCGTTGACATCGACGCGGACACGGCGCCCTCCGGCATGCTGTTCGACGCCTGGACCGGCGACACCAGCAATATCTCCGACGTCAACGATCCGAGCGGAACTCTGACCATGCCGGCATCCAACCAGGAGATCACGGCTACATACACCTGGGTGGCCAGCAGCCTTGTCAGCAGATTTACGTTCGATACCGATGCAAGAGACACATACGGCACCAACAACGGCACGCTGACCGGCGGAGCGTCAGTAGCCAATGACGGCACCAGAGGTAAGGTCGTAAGTCTTGATGGAAGTGACGATTACGTCTCCCTGCCTTCATCTGCGATGGCAGCCGGTAGAAGTGAGCTTACGCTTTGCATGTGGGTCAAGCCCGACACATGGGTCAGCGGAGACACGCTCTATGACGAATACGCCGACGGCGCTTACTGGCAATTCACACTGCTCTACGGTGGCTACTACACACGCGACAGCTCTACCGGCACTATGGGCGGGCGCGATAACGACATATCGATGCCTTCGCTATCTACCGGAAGCTGGCAGCACATAGCTGTTACCTACAGCACGTCCGGCGGAGAGAAGGTGGTTTACTTAGACGGTTCTGAGAGCGCATCGAGCAGCACGTCGATAGACACGCTGACTTCGAGTCGAGACGGCATAGGACTTGGCTATGCCTGCGACGGGACGTACTTCGACGGCATGGTTGACGACGTAAGGCTCTACAGCCGGGCGCTCAATACCACTGAGCTCGCCCGACTGGCAGAGCAACCTGTCTACGATCTGACAGTTAATAGCGGAACCGGCGATGGGGACTATCCGGAAGACGAGGTGGTGGATATCACAGCCGACGCTGCTCCCACGGGCACAACGTTCAGCGAGTGGATCGGCGACACCTCAGGGATAGCCAGCGTCAGTTCGGCGTCTACGACCATCACGATCAGCACGAGCGATGCAGAGATCACGGCCACTTATGCTGGTAGCGGCTATACGCTGACAGTGAACTCCGGAACAGGCGACGGGAGCTACGCCGAGAGTACGCAGGTTGACATCACGGCGGATACGGCCCCGTCGGGCCAGGAGTTCAACGAGTGGGTGGGCGATACAAGCGGCATCGCCGACACCAGCGACCCGACCACGACACTGACCATGCCGGCCGCCAACCAGGAAGTGACGGCGACATACACCGACAAGACCTGGACGCTGACTGTCAACAGCGGGACGGGTGACGGCGATTACGTCGTGGCGACGGAGGTCGGCATAACAGCCGACACCGCCCCCTCCGGCCAGGAGTTCGACGAGTGGGTGGGTGATACTGAAGGCATAGCTTCTCTGACCAGCGCATCGACGACTCTGACAATGCCCTACGCAGATGCCGAGGTCACGGCGACATACACCGACAAGACCTGGACGCTGACTGTCAACAGTGGGACTGGCGATGGGGATTACGTCGTTGCCGCCGTCGTGGATATCGACGCGGATACGGCGGCATCCGGCAAGCAGTTCGATGCCTGGACAGGCGATGTCAGCGGTGTCGCCGACGTGAACGATCCGACGACGACACTGACTATGCCCTACGCCGACGCCGAGGTCACCGCCACCTATGAGGACATCCCGACCTATACGTTGACGGTTAACAGCGGCTCGGGAGATGGCAGCTATCCGGAAAGCCAAGTGGTTGGCATCGATGCCGATACTGCTCCCTCGGGTCAGGAGTTCGACGAATGGGTGGGCGATACAAGCGGCATTGCCGACGTAAGTGACCCCACAACGACACTAACGATGCCGGCTGCGAACCAGGAGGCCACGGCGACATACACCGACAAGACCTGGACGCTGACGGTTAACAGCGGATCGGGCGATGGGGATTACGTTGTCGCCACTGTGGTCGACATAGACGCCGACACTGCTCCATCCGGTCAGCAGTTCGATGAATGGGTAGGCGACACCGAAGGGATCGCCAACGTCAACAATGCATCCACCACACTGACCATGCCCTACGCCAACGCGGAGGTCACGGCTACGTATACGGACAAGACGTGGACGCTGACAGTCAACAGCGGCAGCGGCGACGGGAGCTACGTCGTCGGGACGGAGGCCCCCATCTCTGCGGACACCGCCCCTTCCGGGCAGGAGTTCGACGAGTGGGTGGGCGACACTGAAGGCATAGCCTCTCTG
>JBDGYW010001284.1:0-2225 GCA_039588935.1 Gemmatimonadota bacterium
GTGTGGCTCCTCAGGATCTCTCGTGCCTCTTCGGCTACCTTCTGGTCTCCGTTGTCTTCAGCATCGCTGATGATGCTTTCCAAATGCTTCGTCATGAGTGAGTTGTAGGAGGCATCCAGCTTCTCCAGAACCCCCCGCACAATCTCCAGTCGCAGCTCGGCGTCGTACCCCCCACCCAGAGCCGTCAGGAGGGCATCCCTAGACACCTTCTGCTGCTCCTTAGAGGCCGAGTCGCCGGATAGGACGCCCAAGTGCCTGTTGATCTCTCTGCGAGCTTCTATCGTCCCCCTGACAGAAAACCTCTCTGTCTGTCGATCTTGTTCCTCGGCCGACAACTCGCCTGAGGCAATCCTCGGCGAGCCGGCGGGAGAGGAGATTAACGACGTCGGCGACCCCATCTCCTCTACTTGAATCGGCTCATCACCACTGCGCTCGGATACGCTCGTCTCGGAACCCGTGCTTTGAACCTCATAGCCTGAGGATGCGACCGAACCGCTCGCACTTGTGACTCTCCCGACGATCCCCGTCACGACATCCGCAGCGCCACCAGGCGCGCCCGCGTTCTGCACCGGAATCAGGAACTCATTCTCGTTCATCGCTCCTGCGCAGGATGCTGCCAGCTTGCAGCTGGTTTCATCGCCGGCGTTAACCAGCGCCGCTATCTCTGTCACTAGCCCCGCCGTAGTGGCAGAGGTGCAGCCAAAGCCCGACACATCAATCGCGCAGCTATCAGCAAGACGAGCCGATTCGATGTTCAAGAGAAGGGCCGTGTATTGCTTCAGCGCCTTCTCATACTTGTCGCTCGGCGGCTCCGCCTTGATTCCATCCTCGCAGGTCCGGAACTCCATGACGGTGTTCTGCAGACGAAGATCGACAGACGGCACCAGCACCTTCAAGAACTCCGGCTCAAGGACAGTCGTTGGCCCCCTCCCCTGGCTATTCCGGCCTGGCGTGATGAGGCCTGCTCCCAGGCATTGACGGTGCCAGTAGCCCTGGCTCAATGGTGCCGGCTGACAGCACACACCTCCTTGGTCGGGCACTCCATCGCAGTTGTTGTCGAGGCCGTCGCAGAACTCCGCGTTAGGATCTCCCGGCAGGCAAGTCTGCGGCACGCCCCCAACGCAGTTCTCCACGGTTCGCACGCACTCACCAACTCCGCATGTCGTCGAGCCAAGGTCTTCGTCCGTCGTCCCGTCACAGTCGTTGTCTAGCAGATCACACATCTCGAGCATCGCACCCTGCAGCGGATCGCATGTTTGAGTGGTGCCGTCGAGACAGTTCGGAACGGTGTGGAGACAAACCCCCAGCCCGCAAGTTGTCTCCCCGAGGTCTTCGGACTCGTCGACTAGCCCATCGCAGTCGTTGTCCAAGAGATCACAGGACTCTGCTACAGGATCGCCCGGCACACAGGCCTGCACCTCCCCGCCTACGCAATTCTCTACAGTCCGCAGGCACTCCCCAACACCGCACGCCGACGTGCCTAGGTCCTCGTCCGTTGCGCCGTCACAGTCGTTGTCGACGTTGTCGCAGATTTCTTCGGAACCTGGGCTGACACTCACGGTTGAGTCATCACAATCGCCTCCGCCCATGACCACAGGTTGATCCCCCTGTTGGTCATTCCACGGTGTACACTCCACGTACCCATCGCCATCGTCGTCGGTCTCCTCCACTGGGATACTCCCGATACACGCATTATCGTTTCCATCGCATATCTCCAGGGCACCAGGGAAGCTGATTGAATCCGTGTCGTCACAGTCGCCTTCGCATTCGCTAATGGCATCTCCGTCATCGTCAACTTCGATACTAGGGACCAATGGCCAGTCGGGATCGTTGCAGTCATTGTTAACCCCATCGCACAAGATCGGAGCATCGGGGTATACTGAGGGACGAGAGTCGTCGCAGTCATCACCGCCGCAGCCAGCATCCGTGTGGCCATCAGCATCATTGTCCCCGCAGGATAGAACGGTGTTGAATACTTCATTGGTCACGATTGGATTCTCTGTGTCAAAAACGATGATCGCCTCGTTTCGTATGATCGTTTCGGTTTGGAGGTCGTTCCTGGTGCGAACGGAGAACACAACATGGCCCTGGCCGCGACCCGTGTCGTCTTCCGGTGGTAGACATCCTGCATCAACGTCAACCGGTAATTCGCCGGTTTCCGGATCGAGCGTACGCAAAGTGACAGACAGGCGCCCTGATCCGATATCGAATCCCGAGTTAACATC
>JBDGYW010001285.1:0-2219 GCA_039588935.1 Gemmatimonadota bacterium
ATGGTGGGGACACTGAAAACCAACTCACCCCTCGATCCGTACGGCCACCGTCTACAAACGTCGTTGTTTCTCACACGTGCTTTTCCCATTGCAGAGCTCCTTCCACTCTTCCTGTAAACAGCTGGTATCTGACACGCTTCGAGCACGCGCTGTGCTCCCGGCCAGTGCGATGTAACAGAGATCCCCCATTGGGCCTTCGGCTTTCTCAATTGGTCAGGCCCGCCGTGTTGAGGATCCAACCGCTAACTTCATCATCTTATGCAGCGAAGCCAACACAGACAACCCAACAGAGTCAATCATCATGCCGCTTTTTGCCCGGCCAAGGACAAGCAGAACCTCCTGTCGGTTGTCGGCTTACTCGGTCTGGCCGGGGGGAACCATGAGAGAGACACCCGATGTCGTCAATGACAGACAACGGAAGCGGTAACACGCGAGCCGTTCTCGCCATCGAAGCCGACCGGCTGGGCGGACGGTACGTGAGGAAGAGGCAAAGGTCGGCAGCTCAGATGATGTTTTCTGTCTCGGTCATGCCTAGGTCACGCATGAGCGCCAGCTCCTTGGCCCGCTGACGCAGCTCGGTCTCCCAGTCCTTTGCCTGGCGTGCGTACTCCGCCGCCAGCGTGGTGGTGTTGCTGGCCAGGCGAGTTGCCTGGGCCTTGGCTTCCTTGGCTGGATCGACATGCTCGTGGCCGTCCCAGAACCACTGATGACCTGCTTCGCCAAGGCTTCGCAGGCCCGCGCCCTCCGGCAGCTCGACGTCGAACACCTTCACGGCCTCGGCCAGCCAGACCGCGAGTATCCGATCCAGCACAACAGTCTCGCAGTGTGCCTGCTCGACGCGGATGCTCTTGAAGTACGTCTGGTGGTCCAGCCGCCCCGAGGCGTAGTTGTAGCCCGACGAGTTGCACGCGACGATGTTGTACGGCATGTTCAGGCAGCGGGCGATCTCGTTGAGGATCTCCCGCTTGAACATGTCGTAGGTGGTGGCCGGCTGCTCGGCCTTGATCTGCGTCGGCTCCCAGCCCTCGGGGGTGAAGACGGCCATGTTCGCCTCGAACTCCATCTCCGTCATGGGCTCGACTTCCGCCGCTTCGCCGCCCCACCACGCGCTAGCATCCCCAAGGGCGCAATAGCGCGCGCAGAATTGATCTGATGTTCGCGTAACGAGGGGAGAAGATTCAGAAAGTTTCCTTTCGGCACGGCCGGAGGATGGCACGCCCACGTGCGCACGGCTACGGCCGTTGCGCGCGCGGGCGGCGTAGGGCGCGGGTAATAGTGGACGGGCGCGGTACGCGCCCGACCAATTGACCAATGACAACTGACGATACTGCTCCGCGAGCAAACAGTTCGCTACGCAGCACGAGTTGACAACCCACCTTCGCCGAGGCTTCGGCGGGCAGGTTCGACGGCTCTTTGACAACTGAATATAGGGGATTGTCGACTGACTATTGACCATTGACGATTCTGTCGGCGCGTAACGGCGAGCTCGACGCTTCGACTGCTCGCAAAAACGCGCCGGCGGGGCGCGGGAATCGATAAGTCGTGGCACCAGAAAGGCTTACGCGAAAATATACTCGTACGATCCCGTACAATGTCGTACAAAGCTGTAAGATCTCGTACCAGCTCGTACGATTTCGTAACCGGCTGTACGATCTCGTACGATTTGGTACGTTCTGGTACAGGGGACCCGTGCTTCGCCAGAGGCTTCGCAGGGCTGCCCTTGGGCGGGTCGAAGTTCGAACGTCGAAGCGCGAGCACAGATCCCTTCGGGATCGAAGTGGATCGGAATACGGAGAGGACCACACCGGGCAAAAGCTTTGACACCTCGCAGCGCGACGTTACGATGTCACCTTCGCAAGCACGAGCAACACAAAAGGTGCACACAGATGAAGGTATCGCTGAACTGGCTGACCGATTACGTTGAGATTTCCGTCCCGGCGGCAGAACTGGGCGAAATGCTCACCAACATCGGGGTGAACCTCGAGGAGATCATCGAGACCGAGACGGATATCGTCCTCGATCTTGAAGTCACCTCCAACCGCCCGGACTGCCTCGGGCATCTGGGGATCGCCCGCGAGATCGCAGCCGTCACCGGTGCGGAGTTCAGACCCCCGGTAACCGGCGAACTGCCCACCGTTGGCGACGTGGCCGATCTTACGAGCGTTGAGGTCGAGGTCCCTGATCTCTGTCCGCGTTACACGGCGCGGGTGTTGCGAGGG
>JBDGYW010001286.1:0-2216 GCA_039588935.1 Gemmatimonadota bacterium
TAGCCCAAAAAGGAGTTGCCCCTCGCTGTAACGGCTCTTCCCCATCGGTCCGTCCTCTCTACCCCCCACCCGGGAGGCTCGGGCCAGACCGAAACTTACCTCAGGATGCGAGACCACTGGGCGCACTTTCGGGGTGAAGACAGTCTGGAAGCTTTCCCTGTTTAGGTGGTCCTGAGAACGGGGGGCAGCTTCCAAAGCCGTCACAAATGTCCCAAATCCGTAGGTCGCTGCCCCAAAAACGCTCTACCGAGAAATATCACCGCCCTTAGCTTTACCGCGTTCGAAATAGGGCAGCGCATCGAGATGACTGACGAGCAGCTCTTTCTTGCCTTTTGGAAAAAGGTGCGCGCCGAGGCGGCGCGGCTAGGCGTCGACGTCGTGACCGACGATCTCGGCCACTACATATGCTGGGGCCCGATGCGGTGGTTGTTCCGATTTGATCCCGATCGAGCGCGCGAAGAGGGCGACAATTCCCAGGTCACCGAGGCGATGGAGAAGTTCCGGGCTAGTCTGTGATCCATCCTCTCTCATCGTGACCTAATACGTATGTCACCCACTCGGCGTGCTCGCGTCCCACAGACCGACGATAGATGTGGCGTACACCGCGCTTGACTCGACCTTCTCATCATTTGACCGAGATGCGGTAAGCTGTGCAGGCCACGGTGGCGAGGATTCGCGGCGTTGATGGCCATGTATTGGAGGAGATCGTGATGAATGAAACAACCAGGGGAAACAGAGCCTTCGTATCGCCGCTCACTTTACGGTGTACGATCGGTGCTCTCGGAATGGCGCTTCCAGTTTTGCTCGCGGTGTGGGGCTTTGCACTATTGGGGTCCTGGCATCTGCAAGATACCATCAGCGACTATTATGCTCTCCGGACACGGGATCTCTTTGTCGGCGTTCTGCTCGCGTTCGCGGTTCTGTTCTTTGCGTACCGAGGCTACGAGCGGAAGGATGATATCGCCGGTGACGTGGCTGCGTTCTTCGCGGTGTGCGTAGCATTCTTCCCGTGCACCGGTGCTGCATACGAGAAGGTCGTGCACTACGTTGCCGCGGCGGGTTTCTTCCTCACACTGGCGTACTTCGCCCATTGCCTGTTCACCAAATCGGCAGAAACTGTTACTCGCCGGAAGCTGCTTCGCAACAAGGTGTACAAGACATGCGGACGGCTTATACTGGTTTTCATAGCGTTGATTCTGGTGTATCAAATTCTACTGAGGAACACCCCCGTTGCTTCGATCAAGCCTGTCTTATTGCTTGAGACGCTCGCCCTGTGGGCATTCGGGATTTCATGGTTTGTGAAAGGGGAGATGATATTGAAGGATCGGTAGGAAAAGTGCCGACTTGTCGGGCGCGGTGTGCACGATGGACATTGCGGAAGAGGAACTCTGCAGCACGAGCACAGATCCTCTTCCTGTAAGTCCTTTTCGCAAAAGGACTTGATCGTGGGGAACAGCGAGTTGACCACAAATTGACCGGCTCCAGCCAGTATTTCATCGAAGCATCGATAGCGTGAGGCTGTTGATGGCACTCGGCAATGGCGGTCAAATGTCCCAAAAACGTATGCTCCTGCCCCAAAATCGACCTTGTTTGCCTGTGAACACCAATACAGATTGTGACTCGTTGCCGGCGTCACCACGCGGTATGGTCATCAACCGTACCGTGTGTACTTGTCTGGCAGTTGCTCAAGGGTGGGTTCGAGTATGATCCAAGTGCTCGTGGCAGTCCAGGATCGACTTCTCCGTGAGCGCCTAGCGGCTGTCCTCAGAGAACGTGCGGAAATTGCAGTCGTGGGCATGCCTTTGTCAGGTGCCGTTCCATGAGTCCTTCCCAGCTTCCCCGCCTACTCGCCTGGGTCTGCGTTGTCTGTCTGGCTTGTGGTAAGGCAAACGTGCAGGTCCCGACGGTTCCGCTTGCCCGGTCTGTCCGGATTCCAGTCCAGTACTTGGAGCCCGGCACCCCCATCGAAACGCTGCAAGAAACCGCGGACCGACTGACACTATCCGCCGGGCAAGAGGACGAACTGCCGCAGGGTCCCCTGAGCTTCGATGTCCGTGACGACGGTGCGCTCGTCCTCAGCGACCCACTTCGATTGCGCTTGGTCGTGTACGACAGCGTTGGCAACTACGCGGGGGCGTGGCCAGTCGCATTCCGTGCCGCAAGTGTTACGCTCGTCCCGGGCAGCAATTCGGTCGAAGCGTATGACGCGACTGCCG
>JBDGYW010001287.1:0-2214 GCA_039588935.1 Gemmatimonadota bacterium
GTGGTGACGCGCTGATGAGCAGCGACAGCGCACTGGAGCGGATTCTCGATGCGGTCTATCAGATGGCAAAGGCTAAGCGTGAGGCTAACCGCAAACGCAAGAAGAAGTACGCGGAGATCCAGCGGGTGCGACTGGGCACACGCCTGCCGGTCTATCTGCCGCAGCGGATGACGCCGGGACTCACGCAGGTCCTGGCCCAGTTCAAGGAACGGGCTTCTGAGATCGGAGTGAAGCAATTTCTGATTCAGAGCCACTTCGAGTCGCCCATGGAGGTGACTCCCGAGGCGCGCGACGCTGTGCAGGGACTGCTGTCGGCCGGCTGGATCGTCACCAACCAGTTGGTCTTCACGGCCGCGGCCTCACGCAGAGGACACACGGCAAAGCTCAGGAAATCACTGAACGACATCGGCGTGTTACCGTACTACACGTTCGTGCAGAAAGGGTACCGCGAGAACAGCTTCAACTACGCGCCGGTGGCTCGGGCGGTGCAGGAGGAGATGGAGGAGAAGGCGATTGGTCGCATACCCGAACGCTATCACGATTCGATTCGTTTATTGCCCGAGCAGGCCGACTCCCTGCTGCACGAAGTCGGTACGCTGAGGGGCAGGGTGTGCGTGCCGTTTCTGGCGACCGACCGCAGCGTGCTCAATCTCCCGGCGGTGGGGAAGAGCCTTACCTTCCGTGTGATCGGTATCACTCGCTACGGCAGACGCATCCTCGAGTTCGATCACGACCGCACGCGGGCGCACAGTCCGATTATCGACCAGACCGGCAAAGTGGTCGTGATCGAGTCGAAATCGATCCGTGAGTACTTGCAGCAACTGGATGACTTGGGTGAGGATATCTCGCAGTATGAGAGCTGCTACGGGTACTCGATAGGGCAGAGCGAGTCTCGTATGCCGTCGTACGAGTACCCGCCCTTCGACTTTGCTGTCACCGACCAGATCACCAACTTGGTGCTGTCGAGTGAAAAACAACCGGTGAGTGGTGCGCAAGCCGCGCGCAAGGAGGTTTGACGATGGTGGCGACTGAATCCACAATGCTGTCCCTGGGAACGACGGCTCCGCAGTTCCAATTGCCGGACCCTGATGGCAACGTCGTGTCCCTTGAAGACATCAAGGTGGCAAAGGCGTTGCTCGTGATCTTTATATGCAATCACTGTCCCTTCGTGAAGCACATACGCCAAGGGCTCAGCGCATTCGGACGGGAATATGGGAATCGTGGACTGGCGATCGTCGCCATCAACTCGAATGACGTAGAGAATTACCCAGACGACAGTCCGGCCAAGATGAAGGACGAGGCTTTGGAAGCCGGATACACCTTCCCGTACCTGTATGACGAGACGCAGGAGGTTGCGAAGTCGTATCGAGCGGCGTGCACACCTGACTTCTTTCTGTTTGATGCTGAGCGGCAACTGGTGTATCGCGGCCAGTTTGACGACAGCAGACCCAGCAACGCTCTGCCGGTGACAGGCGACGACCTGCGCGCGGCCGCCGATGCCGTACTCGCGGGACAGCTCGTACCGGAAGGCCAGAAACCAAGCATCGGCTGCAACATCAAGTGGAAGGCCGGCAACGCGCCGGATTACTTTGCTGGTTAGAAAGCCTGAGTGTATTGTCGACTGAATGGTGCCGGGGTGTAGCGGTCCTGCAGGGCAGCCTTCAGGCGGTCAAGAACGTCACCGTCAGCCATTGGCTCATCCCGTGGTCCTCGCGAAGAAGACGAAGCGAGAATACGGGTCTGGGAGTGGTGTGGCTAGGGCGGTCTTCGTCAACGCACCCGTCCCAGGCAGAAGTGAGTTAGCGCATCACTGAGACCCGTGCAGAGTGAAGCCTGGTTTCTGGTACACTCTCTCTCCCCCTACGACAGTCAGAAGCACTCTGCTTGCCATCTCGAGCAGCTCCTCATCCGGTACCCGTAGCAGGTCAGCGTCGAGGACAACGAAGTCTGCGAGCTTGCCTTGTTCCAGGGAGCCACGGATATCGTCGTCGTAGGTCAGGTAGGCTCCGTTGATCGTATATGTCTTCAACGCATCCAGGAGTGAGATGCGCTGCTCGGGCCCGTGGACCTCACCGGAGATCTGGTGCTTGCGAGTGCGCATCTGATACATACCTACCCACGGGTCCGGGGAGTTGTTGGGGTAGTCGGATCCAGATGCCATCACAACGCCGGCGTCAAGGAAGCTCCTGTACGGTGTGTGCCGCGCCATTCTCT
>JBDGYW010001288.1:0-2634 GCA_039588935.1 Gemmatimonadota bacterium
ACTCCGGCTCGAATAGAGACGCCTGTCCACTGAGCGCCACCTTGAGACGGGACAGACACACGTAGTTCGTCCATCCCTTGAGGAGCGCAAAGGTCGGCGAAAAATCCTCATCCGACAGGACGCCCTTCAACATCGGTAAGTCTTTGCCTACGAGCTGTTCTTGCAGGTTGATCGTGTTGGTGGATACGATCGTTCGATCTTGCGGGTTGGACTTCGCCCAACAGAGCGCCGGGACGAGATATGCGAAAGACTTGCCCACGCCGGTGCCTGCCTCTAGAAGTGAAATGCCTCCATCGTTGTAGGTGTCGCAGACGTGAGAAGCCATGTCGCGCTGGCTGGGCCGATCTTCGAACAAACCGAGGACACCGGTGAGCGGTCCTCGGGGTCCAAGCAGATCTGCGGTCTCAATTGGATCGAGTGGGACGTACTCCTTCGCGCGGGGTACCTCAGCGACGCCCTCGTACACCCGCGACGCAACAACGAGGTCCGCTTGAGACGGATCCAGTTCCCCACTGGGATGATTGTGCAACACCATCATCCCCTTTTCCGCGATGCCCGGAAGCGCCAATACAGAGTCGATTGTGCCCCGCGCGACTACCCGAACGGAGGTGACGACCCCATCGTCACCGACTTCAGCGACGAAGAAGACCTCGCGTCCTCCAGCCCCAGCTATCTCGCGCACCAGCGCCTCTGACACTTCCGGTGAGAGCACTGTCACGTCTTCAGCTCACGCTTCTCGGCGGCTGGGAATAGAACGTTGTTCAGGATCAGTCTGTACCCTGGGGAGTTGGGGTACAGCGAGAGGTCCGTTGGGGGATCGCCAATCTGGTGCTGAGGGTCCTCAGGATCGTGCCCACCCAGGAAAGTCCAGGTGCCCAAGCCATGGTTGCCGTGGATGTACTTGACCCAGGGTGCTCCAACCTCATCGGCAAGTACGGTGACGCCCGGTTTTAGACGATTGCGGTTGAATGACGTCGTGAGACCGTAGAAATCGCGAATCACCTGTCTGTGACACTGCACCAGCATCGTCGGCACCGGATCGATCTTGGCGCTGAAGTCGAACAACTGAAACGCACCCAATGGTTGACGTAATCCGGGATTGTTCACCTGATGGCCGTCGATGTCAGAGAAGGCGGCGACCGACGCCGAACGTTCCAGCACCGCGCCTTCGAAGGCCAAGGTGCGCCCCCAGTTCAGAAGTCCGGTAGCGCGCGGATCCATCGGAGTTCCGTCACTGTATTGGGCCGCCACATCTACCTCTTCCGCCGCGAGCGCGACCTCCAAGGTCTCAGTGGCCGTACACATCCCGAAGAGAAAGCCACCATCCTCCACAAACCGCCGGATGCCGCGCGCGACCCCCTTCTTTAATGAGGCTACCGTATCGAACCCCAAGGTGCTTGCCGTCTGCGCATTGCGCCGCACCATCTCCGAGAGCCACGCAGAGCCACTGTAGGTCAGGTAGAACTTCGAGAACTGCCCCGTGAAGTCCTCATGATGGAGATGCAACCACTCGTACTCAGAGAGCCCACCGGCAATCACCTCCGGATCCCAAACCTTGGCGTACTCTATGCCGGCATACTCGAGTGCCATCGTGACGGCGTCGTCCCACGGTGCGGCATTCGGTGGCACATACACAGCTACATTGGGCGCCTTCTCCAGGGGAATTGCATCCATGTTGCTCGCCTGGATCACGCCGCGCACGTCCATCACGTCGGCGTCGCTGAGGCGTTCGAAGCTCACGCCAGCGAGTGTCGCGTCTCTCACCGTTGCGGAATCGTCTGGCAGCAGAAAGCTGCCCTTGCGGTAGTTGAGCAGCCACTCTCCCCGCCCACCGCGCGCCAGCATCCGATAGGTGACACCATACGCCTTCAGATGATCGGTCTGGCGACCATCCATGGGAATGAGAATCTGCGGAAGTGCGGGCGGGCGGGCGGTAGCGCCTTCCGGTATCCCTCCACCGGCACCAGCCACGACTGCGGCCGTTTTGAGGAAGTCGCGCCTAATCATTGCTTTGGGATCGCCCCTCTCACCTGATCCAGCAGCCGTCGAGCCTCGGGAACGAGTGCACTCCCCGGATGGCTCAGAATCATGTGCTCCAGCCGCTCGGCTGCCGCCTCTTTTCTTCCGCTGTCGACCAGCACAACACCGAGTGCATACTCGGCGGTCGGCGCTGACGGGCCCACGGAGTCAGCGGCCAACGCCTCGACCAACAGCGATTCTGCTCTATTGAGGTCGCCACTCTCTCTTGCGAGCCCTCCAGCAAGAGTCAGAACAGGACTTCTCCCGCTGGAGTCGGGAAGTTCGCGCGCCACCAGCTCCAGTTCGTCCAAGGCGCGAAGCGTGTCTTCCCGCTCCAGCCAGAGCAAAGCTTCGCCGAGCGCGGGTACGGTGTCCGGTCCGACCCCCTGCAATAGCGCCAGCATCGACGTGCGTCGCGTAGCTTGGTCGCGAGATTGAGCAAACGGACCGGCTACCATAAAATGCTCCTTTGCGACTCTGAGGTTGCCGGCGTACAGGGCGGCCCACCCCAATATCGCAAATGCGCCCACTGTGGAGTCTCTCTGCAAGACCGCCTGCGCGCGGTCGAACTCCCCGGAAACCACCCAAGCCCAACCGATCGTCTCTCGCAATTCC
>JBDGYW010001289.1:0-2213 GCA_039588935.1 Gemmatimonadota bacterium
GGATCAGGAAGACCGGCAGGCAGTTGCGCTACTCCGACTTGTGGATCATCGGTCATTATGCCCTTCGTATCCGTCGCTTCCCGTGGCTGATGATTGGCGCCAATCCCAAGTTCGTGCGGCAGAATCAGTTCGGCCAGGGCGCGGGATACAGCATGGGCTTGGATGTTGGTGTCTATGCGAACCCCCTGGACCACTACCGTTTTGGCGACCTCGGCATATCGGTGTCTTTCCAGGACATCATTCCTCCCGGCACTATCATCGGCGACATCGAATGGCCCAGCGGGGTGAAGCAGGTTTACACTACCCGGTTCCGCGTGGGGCTGCGCTATGCGCTCTGGAACGACCGGCTGATTTTCGACGGCGAATTCGTGGGCGACAACTTTTTCGCCACGTTGTGGGAAGCCGTGGGAATGATGGATTCGCTCGAGGTGACTGGCGGAGGCATAACGGGTGTCGACAATCAGTGGAACAAGATCGTTCCGCGCGGGAGCGGACACGTCAAGGTCGAATTCATCCCTCAGGTGTGGGTGAAAGCCGGTTGGGCCAACAACAGCATCCCCTACGTAGGTTTCAACTTCAATTTCCTGTATCCGTTGCCGGAGATGATCAACCATGCAGGCGCCGATGTCCACCTGGGCTACAGCGTGCAAGAGCCGGAGCGCGGGCTGTCGTTCATGTTCAAGTTCATGACCGAGTTTGGCCCGACGCGAGAGCAGCGCGAATCGACGCGGCTGTATGACAAGCTCATCCTGGCGCCGATGAATGCCTACATGGAGGCCATGCGGCTGTATCTTGCGGGCAAGTACTGGGAAGCCGGCTTTGCATTCGGAAAAGTGATCTCGCTCTTCCCCAATTTCCACCTCAACGACAAGGCCACTTTCTACCTTGGCAATTGCTACAGGTTTCTGCGGCTCAACGACATAGCTCGCGAGGTCTACAAACAGGGCCTGGCGGAGTATACCACCTCGGAGCAGAGGCCGAAATTCCTCTACGGACTCCAGCACTTGGACTACACCGAGGGCAAGTACGAGGATGCTCTGAAGAACCACGCGTTCATCACCAACCTGTATCCCGAGAGCGAGATCATTCCCGATGCCGACTATCTGGCGGGGCAGATCCATTTCCTGCGCAAGAACTACAACGCCGCCGAGCAGCTTTTCCGCAGGATACAGCCGGAAGCACCGACCTACGCCTATGCGCAGTATACGCTCTCGATTATCAACATCGAGAACGGCAAAGAGAAGGCGGCCGTGGAGAACCTGACGAGTGTCGTGGTTGACACGACCGACGATCCGGCGGAGCTGTTGC
The DNA here is from genome assembly GCA_039588935.1 of Gemmatimonadota bacterium. Taxonomy (GTDB): domain Bacteria; phylum Gemmatimonadota; class Gemmatimonadetes; order Gemmatimonadales; family GWC2-71-9; genus JBDGYW01. Next base: position 1,309 of record JBDGYW010001289.1, read on the forward strand.
TGCAGGACGGGGCCAATACCAAGCTCGGGCAGCTGTATTTCGAGCAGGTGGAGCTGAGAAAGGCAGTCGAGACGTTCGACCGGGTACCCGAGGGGTCGCCCTACGGCGATGAAGCGCTGTTGGGTATCGCATGGTCGTGGATCAAGGTGAACCGGCCGGAACTCTCGCTCAACACCGTTGAGCGCCTGATAGCGGCCCACGAGTCATCGCCGCTCATTCCGGAAGCGCATCTTGTGAAGGGCTACTCGCTCATGCTCATGAGGCGCCACCGGGAGGCGATGCCCGAATTCGAGAAGTGCATCGCACTGTGCAGGAAGAAGTTCGCGACGGAGGACGATCTTACGACCAGGAAACAGAAGTTCGAAGGCTATCTGAATCAGTTCCGTCCAACCATGGAGAGCGTCAAGAAGAACGCGCTGCGCAAGCCGACCGACAAGACGATAGCGGAACGGCCGCAGATGAAGACCGAGTTCGATGCGTATGCAAAGGAAGCACGGGCCCTGTTCAGTTTCAGCCTGCTGGTTGAGGACAACAAGAAGTTCTTCAAGCGCAGGGAGGAACTGCTCGCCGACGCAGAGTACGCGCTGGCCAAGGCAAGCAAGATCGTCGGTGTGGCAAAGGAAACGAGGATAATAGAGAAGGAGAGGGAGAAGGTCGAGGAAGTTGACGAGGAAATCGAGAAGCTCGAGCGCGAGCTTGAGCAACTGGATGAGGAGCAGTAATCGGGGAATGACGCCAGCTCCCCATAAAGAATGGAGTCGTATCCGATGATGAAGTCGATACAGACCGTTGTGGCCTTTGCCCTGGTGACGCTGTTTGCCGCAGAAATCTGCGTGCCGAGTTCCACCTATGCCCAGAGCAGGGAGGAGAAACGGCGTCAGGAAGATATGGAGAAGAAGAGAAAG
>JBDGYW010001290.1:0-2213 GCA_039588935.1 Gemmatimonadota bacterium
TCACCTCGGGAACGGGTGCTCAGCCTGCGCGATCAGGAACGGCGTGTCGTTTGCCACGTCGATGGGTTTCACGCCGCTCGAGGGACTCGTGATGGGAACTCGTGCAGGCAACATCGACCCGTCGCTGATCGAGTACCTCACGATCAAGGAAGGTATGAGTGTCTCGGAAGTGGATACGTTGCTGAACAAACAGTCCGGCCTTCTGGGCGTATCCGGTCTCACCAGCGACATGCGGGAGCTGTTGGAGGAGGAAGAGGAGAATCAGGATCGGCGCGCCATCCTGGCTATCGAGATCTTTAGCCGGCGCATCAAACACTACGTCGGTGCTTACGTGGCGGAGATGGGTGGAGCAGATGCCCTCGTATTCAGCGGCGGTATGGGAGAAAGATCTCCTCAAGTCAGGGAGAGAATCTGCCAAGGCCTGGAAGCTCTGGGGCTGGTTATGGATCCCGAACGCAACAACTCAATAGCACCTGGCGAGCAGGGAGAGATCACCACGGATGGGAGTTCGCTCCACGCATACGTGATCCCTACCAACGAAGAACTGTTGATCGCTAGAGATACGTTCCGGGTATTGGAAGAGGTCCAGCAACGCTGGTCCGACAGTTACCAGGCGATTCCGTCCGACAAGTAGAGGAACTCTTCTCATGAATGTGCTCGTCCTGAACTGCGATGCGTCGAGAGTACGATTCCAGATACTGGAAACCGACGTCGATCTCATCGAGCAAGACACCGACAGACGCATAGCACGCGGCATGATAGAACGGATTGGTGGCCAGGCGCTGATCACGTTTCAAGCTGAGGGACACGCAAAAGAGAGGCGCGCCGAGTCTCTCCGAGATCACCGCGCCGCGATCGACTGCATCTTGCGATGGATTATCTCCCGAGAATCCGGAATCGACCAGATCACGTCGCTCGGCGACATCCATGCGGTGGGCCACAGGGTGGTTCATGGTGGCGAGCATTTCAGGCGCCCGGTCCGTATCACCGACGATGTCATTGAGAAGATCGAAGACTGCATCGAACTCGCTCCGTTTCACAACCCCGCGAATCTCGAAGGCATCGCGGCGGCAAAACAACTTCTCGGAGAGGGTGTGCCGCAGGTGGCGGTGTTCAACACGGGGTTCCACTCGACCATGCCGCAGGCTTCATACCTATACGCGATCCCCTATCAGCTCTACAGACGGCACAAGATTCGTCGCTATGGTTTCCACGGTACCGCCCACCGCTACCTGGCATACCGGTACCGGAAGATGCTCGGTATCGAAAGGGACAAGGTAAACATCATCACGTTGTACCTCGGCGAGGGATGCTCGGCTTGCGGGATCAAAGAGGGGAATTCGTTCGTCACGTCGATGGGGTTCACGCCGCTCGAGGGGCTTGTCATGGGCACTCGATCCGGGACGATCGATCCGTCGCTGATCGAGTATCTGACCGTGAAGGAGGGAATGACGACTTCGGAGATCGATACCCTGCTTCAGAAACAGTCCGGACTGCTCGGAATCTCGGGCCTTACCGACGACATGCGGGAGCTTCTCGAGGAGGAGGCTGAACACCAGGATCGCCGAGCGACATTGGCAATAGACCTCTTCTGCCGACAGGCTAGGCATTATATCGGAGCGTATCTAGCGGAGATGGGTAATGCCGAAGCCGTGGTGTTCAGCGGTGGTATCGGAGAGAATTCACCCAACATCCGAGAGCGCATCTGCGAAGGACTGGAATGCATCGGGCTCGAGTTGGACAGCGAACGCAACAACGCGGCGCATGACGGAGAATCAGGGCAAATCACTACGGATGGGGCCCGTCTGGCTGGATATGTCATCCCCCGAAATGAGGAGTTTCTGATCGCGAGGGACACGTTCAAGCTGCTGACCGACGAATAACCGCCCCTGGGCGATGAGAATCAGGGCCGGTTCCTCCTCTTGGGTACGGCCTACCTTGTGAACCTGACTTTCACGCCCCTACTGCGCACCCATTGTCCTACTCCGCTTGGAACACTTTCGATCCGTCGAGACTAGTAACATTGCAGAGACACATCTCACGGGCAGGGACTGACGTGGTTACTATTGTACGGCCGCCATCAGGCCACACTGACATACAGGATGATCTTTATTGCAAGGAGTTTTCGATGTTGGGGAAGAACGTGAAGGTACGTAGGACATGTTTGTCTGCAGTCGCAGCTTTGCTGCTAGTCGGATGCGGACCTTCGGAGG
>JBDGYW010001291.1:0-3093 GCA_039588935.1 Gemmatimonadota bacterium
AAGACCGTTATCGAGAAGTCCCAGTCTCCCTCTCCGAACGTAACGGTCTTTAGCGTTTCCGGGACTCTCGGCTTCCACGAAAAAGACACACTTGTAAAGCTCTTCGACGAATGTAAGAAGCGCAGCTTGACGCACGTCGTAATGGACGTGGCCGCGTTGACATCGCTCGGCGGTGGCTGCGCCAAGATCATTCGCGCGGTCGCGGCATCCCGGGAAATAGCGTTGGGGATCTCGGGTGCCAAGGCGACGGTACTCAAGTTCTTACAGGATGAAGGCCAGCTCGTGATCGCGGATTCCGTGGAAGATGCAGCATCGCAGTTGTCCGGTGTCGAGATCACGGCCGCACCGCGTCCAACGCCAGGCGGAAGCGCAGCGCAGCAGCCGGCCGCCGCACCGAGTGCATCGGACGATGCCGGCGGCGGCGCCGTCGAGCCGGAAGAGCCAACGCCGGTTGGGCAGACGGGCGAGGAAGACACGATCATCATACTCGGGCTCGATCCGATCGAAGACGAACCCGGAGTCGCGGACGCCGGGGCGAATGCCACGCCCGAGACTGTGCCGGAACCGGAGGCGAAGCCGGCGACCGCCGATGAAAACGTAACAGCCGATCAGGCTGTGCCGTCGACAAAGAAGCCGGCCGAGGCCAAGACGCCGGAAGAACCGCAATCGAAGAAAGCGGCCGCCAAAGCAAAGACGCCCGAACCCACCAACGTCGACCCCAAGGAGCTGCGGAAACGGATCGTCCAATACAACACGCTGTTTTCGCTCAACTCCGATTTCTACCGCATCCACGACCGCAAGAACCTGCTCGAGTTGTTCCTGCTCACGACCATCGCGCAGGTTGGTGTGGAAAGCGCCGTTTTTCTGGAGTACAGGGAAGGCTATTTCACGCCGGCTGCCGTCAGAGGACTTGAGGCGGATGAGTTGAAGGGATTCGCATTGTCCGCCGAACAGTTGGATCTGGAAGGATGGAAAGAGACGCTCGCCGTTTACACGGTTGAGAGTGCACCGTTCAGCGATGAGGTCAAGGCGCCGCTGCTCAGTCTCGGGTGTGCGTACGTTGCTCCGTTCATCGCCCACAACGAATTCCGCGGCATCCTGGCGCTTGGTAGGCCGATCAAGTCCGCCCTGGACGAGGGCACTGCGAGCTTCCTCAAGATCCTCATCAACCAGGCGGCGATCGCCTACGAGAGTACGCAGCGCTTCGAGGAGGAGAAAGAACGAACTCTGGGCCTCGTACAAACCCTCATCGCGTTGATAGAAGAAAACACGCTCGCTCGCGGCAACACGAATTTGTTGACCAGCTATACTCACGCGCTGGCGAAACAACTCCACTATCCAGAGGAGCACATACGCGATCTCGTGTACGGCACGGTGCTGCGGGATATTGGCATGATCAAAGTTAGTGATTTGATCGTCCGAAGTCCCCGCGAACTCATGCCGGAGGAATGGGAGATTATTAAACGCCATCCGATCGACGGCGCAGAGATGTTACGCAAGATGAGATTCTCCGAACACGCCGTCAACGTCGTGATATCGCACCACGAGCGCTTCAACGGCGAGGGATACCCGAGCGGCCTGCAGGGAAAGCAGATACCGCTGGGCGCACGGATCGTCTCAATCGTGGAGAGTTACGCCGCTATGCTCCAGGAGCGCCCAACCCGCCCCGCTTTGACCAAGGAAGAAGCGTTAAACACGCTAAAGGAGAACTGGGGGATGCGATACGATCCCGACGTTGTCAAGGCGTTCGTCGAAATCGTCGAGAACGAACTCCGCACGGGAGATAAAATCCACGAAGCTCAATTCGAACTGTTTAGCGTATAAAGAGACACCGCGATGCAAAACGAAATCCTGCTTGTCGACGACGATCTGAAAGTGCTGGAGATCCTCGAGGAGACGTTGAACCGACACGGGTACAAGGTCAACACCGCGTCCAATGGTCGCCAGGCACTGCGTTCTTACGAGACGCAAAGTCCACAGCTTGTCGTTCTCGACATGATGCTCCCCGATATGAACGGTCTGGAAGTCATGGAGCAGATGAAGGAGTCACCCCACAACGGAGACGTTCCGATTCTGATCCTTTCGGCCAACGGCGACGTCGACGTGCGTTTAGCCGGTCTCGACGGCGGCGCGGAAGACTATCTCGTCAAACCGGTCGCCATGAAAGAATTCTGTACAAAAATCGAAAAGGTACTCGAGCGGTCGGTCGAAGTTGTTCTCCATGAAGACGTTGTTCACCGTGTCGCAGGATCTGAACCGGGTATTTGAAATGGAGGAGTTGATCAACGTCGTTTCTCTCACGCTCATCGGTGAGCTTCAGATCTCCAGCATGGCGATGTTCTCGCTGGAACGCGAGATCGACCGGAGTTTTCGCTTGCTGGGCGTGAAAGGCTTCTCCGACGAGAAGTTCCAAGGAATCCAAATCGACCGCGAATGCGAGTTTGCGAGGCTCCTGGATCAAGAGCAAAGTCCGCGCAAGATCGCCCGCAATCCCGACCGGACGTGGGCCAAGATACTCCCCGACCTTCGGCTTGCCGTGTTCGAGTACGTTACTCCCATCCAGGTGAAGGGAGAAAACAAGGGAATCGTATTCACGGGGCCGAAGCTCAACGGCGAGGACTATTCGGATTACGAAAAGGACATGTTGATGTTCATCGCCAACTCGGCTGGGATCGGCATGGAAAACGCCCGCCTCATCAAACAGCTCCAGGTCACCTACGTGTCCACACTCAAAACACTCATCTCGGTAATCGAAGCGAAGGATCCGTACACGAGGGGGCATACTGAGAGGGTAGCGGCTTACGCCGTCGCCATCGCCAACAAGATGAACCTGCCCGAACCCCTTCGTCGCCGTATCACTTTCGGGGCGCTCCTCCACGACATCGGAAAACTCGGTGTCGTGGAAAACATCCTCCACAAGGAAGGTGAGTTGAATTCGGACGAATGGGAATTGTTGAAATCCCACCCCCAGATCGGCGCGCGAATCGTGGAAAAGATGGAGTTCTTGACCGGCACGTCCGAGATCGTCAATTTCCACCACGAAAGTTGGGACGGAAACGGATACCCCGACGGTCTCAAGGGCGAGGAGATCCC
>JBDGYW010001292.1:0-2211 GCA_039588935.1 Gemmatimonadota bacterium
GCCGTCCCCGTCACCTTGGCTATGATGCTGTACTTCACCGTCCCGCTCGGCTCGACCGGGTTGCAGTCGCCGAACTGACCCTCGATCTCGAAGGTCACCGTCGCTGCCACGCCCACCGTCGCACATACACAAACCAACACCAGCGTCAATCCTGTCACACGGCTCATCGCCTATCCTCCTGCTGGACAGCTCAAACTAGCTTGTATCCCTCAACGGATATATCCCAAAACAACGTCTCGTTTCTTCACGTTGGGTGGCCCAAGCATTTAGGGCTTGTCGATTTAGTCGTCGAACCAGCCCGGATTAGTGTGGCGATCAGGAGTTCAGTAGTCGCGGCGGTTAATCAGGCTTTCGGGGCCCTGGGCCGGCAATACAGCGCATCGCGGCCACCTCAGTCGCACAACCGGCCGGCGCGCTGGACCAGCATTGTCACACTCACGCCGTGGCAACTTTATGCCGCTGGACCGCCACCCATTTCATCAGAATACGCAGATCGTAGGCCGTACAGACCCAGCGCCACTCCGTCTGAACCCGCTTACATCCGCGTAGCAAGAACTGCCGAACTCCCATCACCGTCTTGATCACACCAAACGGTGACTCGCCGACGTACCGTCTCTGACCATATACAGCTCGTCCCACCTGGCTGTGTACTTTGGCCGCCATCTTCTCACGCCAAGGTTCAACACTACGAGCCCGAACTCGACGATAACGCCTGCGACCAGCACACGCCATGCGCAACGGACATCCAGTACAGCTGGCGCAAATGTAGACACGACGCTGCTTCTCACGTCCGTCACAACGTTCCCGATCAACACGCCGAAGCGGCAACCGACGTCCCATCGGACACCAATAACAGTCCGATGACGCATCGTAAATGAACGCCTCTTGGGCAATACGCCCTCTCTTCGTACGCGGCAGCTCCTTCCAACGCTCTTGCGGTACTGGCTGGCGTGGATCGTCTTGATCCACCATGTGCGTGCCGCCCCTCGTCGTCTGACAATCACCCTCCAACCGCTCGCCCCAAGGGGCAATGTACATGTCCGTTGGATGCTCATCCACAGCCTGGAGATTCTCCGGGGTGCTGTAGGTGCTGTCTGCTGAGCCAGTCTGTGGGTCCCGGCCATATCCTTCTCGAACCTCGTCCAACAGCGGCATCAACGCTTCACGTTCTCCTTCGTCCGACTGAACCGTCTCGGCCAATACGTACCGATGCGCCGAATCTGTAGCAACCACCGGAGTGTAATTCGGCCGAAATCCGCCATCCTTGTTCGGAAGAATAGGTGCTTCCGGATCAGACATCGCTACCTTCTTCTGCGACGATCCCGACGCCTGACGCCCCTTCAACTGAGACAATGCCTTCTTCAGCTTCTTTTGCCGAGACTCCAGCGACGCCAGTTCCGAACCTACAGATGTCACCGGAGAGGCATCCTCGCCAAACAGATTCGCCGACTCGCGACGGTCCACCTGCTCGGCTTCCGCCAGCATCGACTCCAACCGCTCATCCAAGCAGGAAAGTTCCTCCTCGATCGACTTGATGCCACGAGTGCCGTGACGGCTGCTGCTCGCGCCAACCCGCGTCCCATCGATCGCCACATGGTTCAGACGAACAACACCCATCGACAACGCCAGACGACCCAGGTGACGAAACAGAGCCTTCAGTTCACCACCGAACCGAACCCGAAACTCACACAACGTGCTGTGATCGATCAGACGACCTTCTGACAACCACATGAAATCCAACGCATGACCGCATGCCCACTCCAGACGACGAGACGAACGTATCCCCTGTGTCAGACCGTACAGCAATACCCCCGCTACGATACGAGGATGAATCGGTGGCTGCCCGTGGCAACCGCAGTAATGAGATTCCCAGCCAGACCAGTCGTACGTCTCCAGCAGTTCCCAAAACAACCGAACCGAGTGATCCTCAGGAATCCGGTCCGACAACGTCGTGCTGATCAGAACCATCTGGTCCCGATCAAGCTCCGCCTTCGACCAGTAGCCCATCGGAAAAACGCCTCCATGCTTCCCCCAAACAAACTAGATGCCATTATACTAATCTATGCAAAAACCGTGCCGACTAAATCGACAAGCCCTTCAGGCATGGGGTACTCGATGATCCGATTGACGGGCACCTCATCCTTTTGAGGAACTGCAAGTGCAGAAAAAGGGTGGGGGATTGCCACCCGACGGCTGGGCAACTGAAGAATG
>JBDGYW010001293.1:0-2210 GCA_039588935.1 Gemmatimonadota bacterium
GATATCGAGGTGTCTTTGTCGGCGACCGGAACATTGTCCCACGGCGACGCTCTGGACTGCACGGTAACCAACAAGACGGGCAGGGATCTGTTCATTACGATTCTCGACTTGTCTTCAGATGGCACCGTGAGCCAAGTGTTCCCGAATCCGAACGATGGAGGTTCCGAGCTCCTTCAGGCCAGCCAAAGCCGGGCTATCCCCTTCCCGAGCGTGTTTGTACCGGACGGTCGGGACACCGTGAAGGACGTCCTCAAGGTCATCGCGACCCCTGCGCCGCTTGACTTACGCACTCTGACGCGACGACCAATCGCTGCTCGCTCGGCATTGAGTGCCCAACCTCCTTCAAACCCTCTTCAGGAACTCTTGGGCCAGGCCAGCGTTGGTGCGGCCAGAAACGTCGGGGCAAGCGTGAGTCTCGAAGATTGGGTGGTCCGGCACAAAGCGTTTGTGGTCGTGCGACAGGATTAACCTCGCTCCGAGGCCTTCGCAAGCGAGAGCCTCGGAAGCGGGGCCTACCGTGAGACGGTACGAGGATTGATGGTCTTGAAAACACGGGCCGGCCTGCCGATTGCGGCCAAATGTCCCAATTCCGTAGGTGAATGCCCCAAAAACGCTCTACCGCACATTCTGTACGGATGTAGCTTCTACAAGTCCTGATACCGTTGCACCATTGCGCGCTCAAAAGTGGACGAATCCACGATGACAGACGAGAAGTGCATGAAGCACGATGCTCGCCAGCGATCTTCGCGTAACACCTGTTGCCCCTTCCTCAACCTCGCGCAGGTGACGGACAGCGCGATTGACTCTGGTCGGCACCGAATTGTCTGTGAATTGACTGTCCCCTTGTAGGCTGAAACCCAATAACTGGAGTTGGCGGGCAGGTGCTCCTGCGCTGCCGAGCGGACATTCACCACGAGGTAGACCAATGGCTCTCCGATACATTGCTGGCGACGACAGCACCTTTCTCTATGAGGATGTCAATACCAACGGCTGGGATTTCAAGCTGCTTTTTGGCGATGAGGTTGACACCACAGGCAATCAGGGGAACAACCGTGAAGAGGTCTGGTATCGTGGACGGTTGGGTTGGGTGCGCTCCGATCGGCTGAGCCCCAACGCAGAATTCGAGATGTATACGATTGATGTAGGTCAGGGTGACTCTACTTTCATCGTGACGCCCAGCAGGCGAACGATTCTGATCGATGGAGGGCGAGGGAACGAGGCCTTCCAGTTCCTAGTTTGGAAGTATCGACTCGATGCTCCTGGCGCTCAGGACGTGGACATCGACTTGATGATCCTGACCCATGCTGATGATGACCACATCAATGGGCTCGTCTCCATAATCGATCATCCCCTCATCAACGTGCGGCGGGTAGTGCACTCTGGTATCGCCAAATACAGGTCGGGCGTCTACGGCACGTCAATTGGAGACACAGTCGGCTCCGGCCAGAATCGTCGGCTCGTAACCCGCCACGATCAAATCGCGGAACTCAACAGGGCGGATTTGACCGATGGGCTGCGGGATTGGTACGACTCCGTGGTGTACGAGCAGACCAACTACGGAATGACTTACAACGCGGTGGATTCAACCACGGACCAACTCGACTTCGGCGATCCTGATGTGACGCTGCACGTATTGGGGCCCAGGTTGATGCCTCACGCCAACTACCCCAACGGGGTTTACGATTGGTTCTCAGGGGTCGGAAAAACGGTAAACGGCAACTCCTTGGTGATCAGGCTGGATTATGGAAACGTGCGAATTCTGCTGCCGGGAGATATAAACAAACTGGGTGCAAATCACCTGATGCGTGGTGCTGGGTTCGCAGCAGAGGTAGACGCGCACGTGCTCAAGGCGCCGCATCACGGTAGCCACGATTTCTCACCGACCTTCCTAACTGCAGTGAACCCACAGATCACAGTGGTCTCATCAGGCGAGACTCCTGACCACGGGCACCCGAGGGCGAACTTCCTTGGCAAGGTTGGCCAACTATCCAGGTCGAACAAACCACTGCTGTTCTCGACGGAACTGGTGGCGTTGTTCAGTCCTGATCCCGCCGAAGCAACGATGGATGCTGACATGCCGGCCGATCCAACAAATCCGTTCATGATCGGCCAGGCGCGACGCCGGTTTCTGAAGAGACTGAACGGCCTAATCAACATCCGCACCGACGGACATCAGCTGTATGCGGCGCGTCGGGTAGCGGCGGGGTATC
>JBDGYW010001294.1:0-2210 GCA_039588935.1 Gemmatimonadota bacterium
GCACGAACTTCGTTGTCATCGGCTACGGCTGGTGCGGCCGCGGCGTAGCGATGCGGGCGCGTGGCATGGGTGCCAACGTCACTATCCTCGAAGTAAACCCGATCAAGGCGCTCGAGGCCGCGATGGACGGTTTTCAGCTGATGCCGGCCGAGAAGGCCGCCGAGATCGGCGACGTCTTCGTATCGCTCACGGGCAACATCGCCGTCTTGCGCCAGGAGCATTTCGACAGAATGAAGGACGGTGCGATCGTTGCCAACAGCGGCCACTTCAACGTCGAGCTCGAGCTCGAGTCTCTCGACAAAGCCGCTACGAAGAAGAAGCGCATCCGCGAGCACGTCGAACAGTACACGCTGCCAAGCGGCAATCGCATAAACGTCCTGGGTGAGGGTCGTTTGATCAACCTGGCCGCTGCCGAGGGGCACCCGGCCTCGGTGATGGATATGAGCTTCGCCAATCAGGCGCTCGCGTGCGAGTATCTGGTCAAGCATCACGGCTCGTTAAAGAACGAGGTGATCCGGATGCCCGAGCGTATCGACGAGGAGATCGCAGCCCTAAAGCTGCACTCGATGGGTTGTGAGATCGACACGCTCACCGACCAGCAGAAACGCTATCTCGCAAGCTGGACACAGGGCACGTAGCGCGGCGCCGCAAGGCTACACCAGAGAGCCGGGTCGTTGACCCGGCTCTTTTTGGTTTGGGGGCTGGATCGGGTGGGTGTGGGCGAACACAGCAAATGGCGGTGGAATAGAGACATGAATCGTTGATACGTAGTAGAATTGTCGGGATGGGAGTGGGCGAAGCCGTCACAAGCGCAGTTGGATGGTTCTTTCTAAAAGGAACGACAAATGGCAAATATCGTTCGTGTGTTTCGTGCGATCACAAAGCCTGGGAAAGAAGAGGAGTTCCAATCGTTCTTTCTCGATGATGCTGTACCAATACTCCGCGAGCACAAAGGGCTCGTGTCAGTGCAGGTTGGCTTGCCCAGAGAAGAGACGCCGCAGGAGTTCCTGATGGTCACAACCTGGTCGAGCCTGGAAGCACTCGTTGGATTCGCGGGTCAGAATTGGCGGGCGGCCGTGATCGATGATCGCGAAGCACACCTGCTCTCGGAGACAAGTGTCTACCATTATCTGGAGGCGTCGATCTGACGCCATCTAACCGGCCGTTGCAGCCGACGGCCATGGGTGCCGGCGGGAGTAAGATGCGTTTATGGACAGGCGACCGCGGCTTTCGATCATGAAGGTATACATCATCAGGCGAATTGCGCTCGTGGCGACGGTGTTTCTAGTCGCGTTCGTCGCTTTTTTCCATTTTGTCTATCGTCCCTGGCAGTTGTCCTGGGGTGCGACGGATGACGAAATCACTCGTCCGATGGTGGGAGACGGGCTCGTCGAGAATCCGACCTTCAATGCAACGCGCGCGGTGACGGTCAATGCGCCGGCGGAGCGCATTTGGCCCTGGATAGTCCAGATGGGGTATAAGAAAGCCGGTTTCTACAGCTGGGACATTCTGGACAATGATGGCATTCCGAGCGCCGAGCGGATCATATCCGAGTACCAGGATCTCGAGGTTGGCGACTTGGTGCCTCTCAGCAAGGACACCGATGCCGAGGTGGTTGATATGGAGCCGAACAAACGGCTTCTGCTCGTTTTCCAATCTGACGGCACTGTGACGTGGGCATGGGGTCTCTACAAGATCGATGGGGAGGGGACACGACTGGTGACCCGTCTGCGATGGAGTACGACGAGCGTAGTCTCCCAGCTGGCGTTGGACGCGTTCGAAATCATCATGATGCGGAAATGCCTCTTGGGTATCAAACGTCGAGCAGAGGCTCCGCTGGAACGACACGCGGATGCGTTGATTGATGGCTCACGCGACTGAACATGGGAGCCCGTCACTACCCCGTGAGGCCCGCTAATCGACCAACGAGAACGTCCCTCTTCGAAACGCCAGCTCACCGGTGAGGTTGTCGGTGATTGTGATCAGGAAGTCGTAGGAACCCTTGCGCAGGTTCGCGGTGTCGATCAACAGCTGCTGGACATCGTTTGGCCCGTGAACCGAGCTGGTGAATTTGGAGGCCACCGCGGGCGCTTCGTCGCGGAACCGATCGAAGAATCCCTTCTTCTGATTCGAGTGCGGAACGGTTTTGTATTCGATCGTGTAGTCCGCCACGCCCTGGTTATCCACGGACAGGTTGTAGATTTCGAAGT
>JBDGYW010001295.1:0-2207 GCA_039588935.1 Gemmatimonadota bacterium
TAATTGGAGTTCCGGAGTCGGAAGCCAAACCGCTTCTTGCAGTGTGTTCCAACCTACGTGAAACAGTGCATCAACGGTACCGACATCTGAAGTAGGCAACGTGAAGCCAGTAGCCACAGGCGCCGCCCCCTCGATATCTCCGTACTCGTACTCCGTCGTACCTGTGCCACCGGCCCCGCTAATTCCACGCCGCACACCTATGGCTTCCATGGCCAAGGTCGTCGAGCCTTCCTGGAACACACGAAACTCCAAAACCTTCACAAGTGCAGTAGCAGCGTTGCGGAGCTGAAAGAAGTCGCCAGCATCAGCCGTCGTTATGGCGCTCCATGTAGTGTTGAAAACGCGGGACATCTCACATCCTTAGTGAAGGGTTAGGTTGGGGCATGTGTTCATAACGATCGAGGAAGCTGCGCGGAGAACGGGGGCCGAAAGCGAGACCTTGCGCGCGCTTGGTGTTGGCACCGAACGAAGTGGTGACATTCAGGCGCAAGCCGTTACCGAGGTTAGATACGTACGTAGCATCCATCGCTTCGGCACCTACATGGTCGCGCATCTCAATAGGCTTCGCACTCGTGACGCTGCGGCAAAGTGTCGATGCACCTGAACTCGTGAATTCCGACTGAACGTTGTGCGAGTACGCGGTCCCATCGCTGGCGCAGCACCATACAACGTGTGATCCCGTCAGGTTGTTCGCTGCATGAGTGTCTTCCGCATTCGCGAAGCCTTGCACCGCAAGCACCAATAACGGGTCCAAGTCCATGTCCGTGAAATCTTCGTTCCCTGTGGACGAAGGGACCATGATGTCGCCGACCCAATACGCGACATCCTCTACCAGCATGGCTAAATACGCCACCGTCTCACCACTGGCGGCGGCGTCCCTTGTGGTGGCGCGGAATCCACTAGGGTTGCCGGCTTCATCAGCACTGAATATCTCGATCGTCGGACCGGATCCGGTATTGTCAGTGAATCCTACGGGGCGATCACTGTAACTCATCCGATTAGGGTTCGAACTGGCCCTCGCGACACCGTGGTCGTCGATCCAACGGGCACCTTTCTGCACCTTGCCCTGCGTACCATTCTTGTCGCACCAGAAACCCATGCTGATACGAGCCTCGTTGTTGATGGACTCATCAATGGCGCTGTCATTGGTGATGAAAATGATCAAGTTGGGTTTGAAACCCATACTGACGTCGGTGTTCCCGTTCTCCGTTGAATTAGCCGTGAACGTCCCTACGGCGACGTCCCCGAGACCGCCGAAATTGACGTTCGTCACCAAGAAGTTACTCGTTGGAAAGTCAGAGGAGGTATAGCGCACGCCATCAGTGATGGCGGATACGTCGGCCTCCCCATCCAGCCGGCCAAGGTGATCGAGTGCGAGAAGCGAGGAATTCACACTACCAACGTGCGCCGTATCGGTGGTAGTGGGCCTGCCACTCCTAGAAACATGCCCGAGGCTCACCTGGTTGAAGCCGGGAATTCCGAACCCTACCGTCATCCATCCATGAATGGCGTTCGTATCGTTAGTCACACAGGACGTAACGATGTTCAGAACGGCGTCGACCGTGCCAAAGCTTGTATCCGTGAAGTCCAGGTTGCCCGATCCGGGCCATGCCTGCTGATCTACGTACACCTTGGTCATTCCACGAGCGTACCAAGCACGTCGCTTAGCCTGTCGTATGCCAGCGATTCGACGTGAGTCAGTCGACCGTCCAGCAGATTGCTTTGTTCGAATGGATCACCCTCCAGATCGTAAAGCTCGTCTCCCGCGTTACAGCTAATCAGCTTGTAACGCCTGTCCCTGACCGCCTTCCTGTGTTCTCCAAATACGGTCTCCCTTTCTGCATACGCCCAATCTCTGATTGACGACTTGTTGATATCAGAGAAATACGGCGCGATCGACGTCGAATCTTCGGCACCGCTACCGACACCGGCGAGTTCCAGTACCGTCGCAAACAAATCAGTCACATTGACCAGCGCATCACACTCGCCCCGGAATACTCCAGCGCCGTTCACAATCAACGGAACGTTGATGCCTCCTTCATAGAGCGTCGACTTCGCATGCTCCGGATCCCACCCGCCATCCGTTGCTTCCTGCGGAGTACCGTTATCTCCGAGGAAGATGACAACTGCATCATCCTCAATAGAATCGAGAAGCCTACCGATCTCCGAATCCATCGCTTCAACCATGGCACGATGCGCCGTGGGTA
>JBDGYW010001296.1:0-2207 GCA_039588935.1 Gemmatimonadota bacterium
GCTCGGAATGATGCCGGGCCACGAGAGTCTCGCATGACCGTTGACACCAAAGCGCCCTACAAGAATCGTGTCGGGGAAGCACTAGCCGACGAGCGCCTCCACACAGCTCTCGACCGCGCCACCAATCGCTTGAGGGGCAACCGCGCTGCAGCCATGGAGGCGATCGATGCGGAGCGACTCAGATCCGAAACGAATGCGGTTCGCCAACGCGCGGTGTCCAACCTACCGGATCTCCTCGAAGAACTCGAGGAAAACCTCATCGCCAACGGTTGTCACGTGCATTGGGCGCGTGACGCTGCGGAGGCAAATCAGGTAGTCTGCAAAATCGCCGTCGAGCACAATGTGCGGAGGGTGGTCAAGTCGAAGTCGATGACGACGGAGGAGATAGGATTGAACGGCGCTCTCGAACAAGCCGGCCTCCATGTGGTCGAGACCGACCTGGGCGAATACATCATCCAGCTCGCGAACGAGCCTCCCAGCCACATCATCGCGCCAGTGATCCACAAGCGCGCGGAGGACATTAGCGAGTTGTTTCAACGCGAACTCGGCATGGAGCCGACAGACGAACCGGCGAAGATGTGTGGCGCCGCTCGGAAGGCGCTGCGTAAAGAGTTTTTGAATGCCGACATGGGGATCAGCGGCTGCAATTTCGCTATTGCCGAGACGGGCACCATCTGCGTGATCACGAACGAAGGCAACGGGCGGATGACGACGTCCATGCCTCCTGTCTACGTGGCTGTCGCCGGAATCGAAAAGGTGATCCCCAAGGTCGAGGATGCATTTCTGTTGTGGCAAGCAGCTGCACGAAATGCCACCGGTCAACCGGCTTCAGTCTACTTCTCCATGAGTAGCGGGCCGCGAAGGGAGGAGCACCCCGACGGCCCAAACGAAATGCACGTGGTACTGGTCGACAACGGGCGCTCGCGCGTGCTGGAACGTGGGTACGGCGATGCGTTGCTGTGTGTCCGCTGCGGAGCGTGTCTGAACGTGTGTCCTGTGTATCGGGAGATTGGAGGGCACAGTTATGGAGCCACGGCATACTCCGGTCCGATAGGCGCGGTGGTAACGCCGCTCCTTTCACATTACCTGGAGACCCATGAGGAACTGCCGTTTGCGAGTTCGTTGTGCGGAGCGTGTCGGGACGTGTGTCCGGCCAAGATAGATCTGCCGCGCCTGTTGCTTGACCTCAGGAGCGAATTGACAGAACAAGCGACCGGCCCTTCGGTCGAGCGTCTGGCGATGTCGCGGCTCAGCAAGGCGATGCAGACACCCACGGGATATCGAATACTGACGCGGCTGGCTCGATGGCTGATGAGGTTGTTTTCGCTCCGCAAAGGCGGCGACATATCGAAGCTGCCCCCACCGCTCAATGTTTGGACCAAGACACGGGTGTTCCCGAAGTTCGCGGCGAAGAGCTTTCGGCAACGCTGGAGCAAGCGCCAGGATCGACGGTCGGCTGGGGAAGCGAAGTGAGTACGCACGAGTCAACGGCACGGGACACGATCCTCACGAAACTGCGGACCAAAGCCGCAGATGTTGAGTCCTTGTTCCGGTCCCACGACGATACAGCTGAGTTCGCAGGCGTGCCGAGTGCGGTAACCAGCGTGGATGGCAGCGGAGTTGAGCTTGCGAAGATGTTTGGCGAGATGCTCGAAGAGGTGCTTGGCAGTTATGAGATTGTTGACGACTCCACTGATTTACCGCAGAGAATCCTCGCACAAATCGAACACTGGCGAAAAAAGAACGATGGCGTGACATCATATGGAAACGAGGTGCTGAGCTGGGCGCCGAGTGAACTGCCGATTCCGAATATTGGAGAGCAACTCAAGAAGCACGGCGTCTCACTCTTTGTACCGGGCAACTTGCACGACAAAGAGGAACGAGCCCACGCTGCCGTGTTGTCAGTGGGACTTACGGGTGTAGATGCCGCGTTTGCCGGCACCGGCTCCATGGTGCTCATTCCCGGCCCCGGCAAGAGCCGAGTCGCAAGCCTGCTCCCGCTACATCACATCGCGCTGGTGCCAATGGCGAAGATTCACGCGACCTTCGAGAGTTGGCTGGCATCCCTGAGGCGCGAAGGGAATCTGGAAGAACTCTTCCGCGATCATGCACAGCCGGCGTTCGTCACAGGGCCGAGCAAGTCGGCGGATATTGAACTCAACCTGACGC
Source organism: Gemmatimonadota bacterium (assembly GCA_039588935.1). Classification (GTDB taxonomy): domain Bacteria; phylum Gemmatimonadota; class Gemmatimonadetes; order Gemmatimonadales; family GWC2-71-9; genus JBDGYW01. Next base: position 2,170 of record JBDGYW010001296.1, read on the forward strand.
TCGGGGTGCATGGGCCACGGGATGTGCATGCGATTGTG
>JBDGYW010001297.1:0-2207 GCA_039588935.1 Gemmatimonadota bacterium
GCGCCGCCGACGGTGTACGGCTTGTTCTTTGCGGAAGGCGGGAATACCTGGAACAGCTTCCAACAGGCAACGCTTTTCGACCTGCGAAAGTGCGTCGGCTTCGGTATACGCGTCGAGCTGCCGATGCTGGGAACTGTCGGTTTGGATTATGGTTACGGTATAGACCGGGTCGGAGGGGCGGCTTGGGAGCCGCACATTACGTTTGGCGGCATGTTTTGAGTACGGGCTTCGAAAGCACTCGAACGAAGGAGCGTAACGTTATGAAAATCAAGATAATTGCGGCGTTGTTGGTGACGGTTGTCATCGTGCCGCTGACGGCCATTTCTTTGCTTGCCCAGGAGGCCAAAATCGGCTACATTGATTCAATTAAAATTTTCGCCGACTACAGGGAGACGCAAGAGGCCGAACGGCTCTACCGCCAGGAGGTAGACCAGTGGACGGCTCAGAAGCAGCAAAAGGAGCAGGAGATCGTCAAGCTCCGGGAAGAGCTGCAAGCGCAGAGCCTTATGCTTTCGGAGGAGAAGAAGGCGGAGAAGAAGCTGGAACTCGACCGCAAAATGGCCGAGTACGAGCAATTCATGCAGGAAACGTTCGGCGACGATGGTCTGGCGGCGCGGCGAAACAAGGAGCTGACGCAGCCGATCGTGGAAAAGATCAACACGATACTCGAGGAACTCGGTAAGGAGCAGGGCTACACCATTATTTTCGACGTAGCCAACGCGAACATCGTCTACGCTGATAAAACGCTCGATCTGACGGACGTCGTGCTTACGAAGCTCAACCAGATGCAGTGATCGGGTTCGCAGGAGACAAACCAGTGAGCTCTCTCCATTTCAAATTAGGTAAACTCGCCGAAATCGTCGGGGGAAAGGTGGAGGGCGATTCCGACGTCGAGATCCGCGGCGTGGCGGGAATCCGGGAGGCCAAATCGGGCGATATTACGTTCCTGGCCAATCCGAAGTACGAGGTTTTCCTCGAAACGACGATGGCGTCGGCGGTGATCGCACCGCCGAAACTCAAGTGCGGCAAACCTCTCATCAAGATCGAAAACCCGTATTTCGCCTACCTGAAGGTACTCAACCTCTTCGCCGAAGAATTGACGATAAAGTACCCGCGCGAAATACACGAATCGGCCGTCATCGACGACGGCGTCGCCTTGGGTGAGAACGTCGCGGTTGGCCCGTTTTGCCAGATCTGCGCCGACGCGCGCGTCGGGGACAATACGACGATCCTGGCGGGAACGTTCATCGGCCAGGACGTACATATCGGCAACGACTGTTTGATCTACCCCAACGTCACCGTCCGCGAGGGAAGCCGGATCGGCGATCGGGTGATTCTCCAGCCTGGAGCCGTAATAGGCGCCGATGGCTTCGGATTCGCCAAGGATGGGCAGACCCACCACAAGGTTCCCCAAATCGGACGAGTGATCATCGAGGATGACGTGGAAATCGGAGCGAACAGCACGGTAGACCGGGCTACGACGGGTGAGACGCGCATCAAACGCGGGTCGAAGATCGACAATCTGGTACAGATAGCGCACAACGTGGTGGTCGGTGAGGACAGCATCATCGCCGCCCAGGTGGGGATCTCAGGAAGCACCGAACTGGGTAAAAACGTCGTTCTCGCCGGACAGGCGGGTCTGGTCGGTCACATCACAATCGGCGACGGCGCGATGGTGGGCGCGCAGGGTGGGGTGACCAAGTCGATCCCGGCGGACACGACGGTATCGGGATATCCAGCGCGCGAGCACCACAAGGCGCGTCGACTGTGGGCGCTCACGAACAGATTGCCGGATTTATTCGAGAGAGTTAAGGAATTGGAGCGGAAGTTGGGAGACGACGAAAAGGGAGATTCGTTTGATTCGTCAACAGAGGACGATAAGTCGGGAGATTGAGTTAGAGGGTCTCGGACTACATACGGGTAACACAATCCACCTGAAATGCAAACCGGCGCCGCCTAACAGCGGCATTAACTTTGTTAGGGTGGATGGTGACAAACCGGTGCAGATCCCGGCTCTCGTGACCAGCGTCCCCTTCGATGCTCCGGCCCATCGCAACACGTCGATCGGGAACGGCGATTCGACCATTTACACGGTCGAACACATCCTGGCCGCCTGTTATGGTCTCCAGATCGACAATTTGTCGATCGAGATCTCCGGCAACGAGCCGCCGGAACCGGCCGAGGGGAACTACGGCGAATACGTCGCT
>JBDGYW010001298.1:0-2205 GCA_039588935.1 Gemmatimonadota bacterium
CGCTGACTTCCATCCCCGCACGTTCTGCGCGGCGTAGGATCGAGTCGGTCTCGGCATGCGCATTCACGAGCGAATCGATCATCGTGCGCATCGTTACCGCCAGCATGCCGCCGCCGGCGTCGGCAGTATGGCACATCGCACATACGGCACCTTCGCCGACGCCAAGCATCGAGTCGTCCGTCTCCGCGACCCGGTGATTGCTGTGACAGGTGGCACACCCCGGCATTCCCATTCCGGCTAGAATCGGCTCGTGCGGACTCGCGGCAAACAGATCGGCCATGACCACATGGCACTGGCCACACACGTTGCCGACCGAGGAGATCCCCGGAGGAGCCGCTCCATGATTGCCGTGGCAGTCGTTGCACGTAGGCGCCGACAGATCGCCCTCTACCGACATCTTCTGCCAGTGCACACTGTTGCGGTATCCCTCTAATTGACTGGTGGGGACATCGTAAGCCGCCATGAACTCGACATTGGCGTGGCATTCCCCGCAGGTCTCCGCCACCCGGAGCGGATGTACGCTCGACAGAGGATCTGAAGGTGCCATTATGGAGTGGGCTGGGTGGCAGCTGGTACAGGTCGCGACATTCGGATCGCCAGCCCGAAGCTGCTGGCCATGGATCGACACCCAGTATTCGGCTGCCTGGTCCACCCGCATGCCGGGGTCGTAGCGACGCATGTACTCTGCATCAGAATGACACCGGCCACAAAACTGGGGAATCTGCCCGCGGTCGGGTCGCCCAATGAAACCAGTCCCAGTAGCCATGCTCCCTAGTCCGGAATCCGTAGGATCGCCGCCGTGACACGCAGAGCAAGCAAGCCCGGCTCCACCGTGGACGTCTGCCGGCAGTGAATGCGCAGGTTTTGCCAGGCGTTCGTCGTCGAGCACCATGTGGCAGGTAACGCAGCTTTCTTCCGCGGCGTCTTGTTGCTGAGCTACCGCGCTGGCCAATGGCGCGACCATCGCAGTGGTGAGTGCGAACAAGCGGTGCAAACCGACTGTGCCCTTTTTCATCAGCAGATGTTCCCCTGACCCCGAAGGGACGTAACCGCCACAACCCGCTGTCCCCCAACCCGGTAAAACGAAACATCCTTAGAGTCGGCCAGGCCGACTCACCGGAACGTCGAACTCATCTACTGGGCGGCTGCGGCCTCCGACTCATGCCAGGGCGGCAGCATTTTGACCAACGCCCACAAAATGACCAACGGCAACAACAGGAGCCCGATTGTCATCGCCAACCCTTCAATCCCAAGCAGGTCCACCTTATACACAGTCAGGCCTCGAAGGCTCTTTGAGAACAGTTGACCTCCAATAACCACGTTCCAGCGAATGCTGAAAATGCCGACCTGTATGAGCACCGCACACACGAGGAAAATGAGTTGCTTCGCCTCATGCGGCGCTTTTACGAGACCACCCTTGTGCAGTGCGGGCGAGAAAAGCCCGAGCAGGATCAACGGGATCAAGGTTCCGAGCAGTACCTGGAGTATTATCAGACTGATGAACAGCCTGCCTTGGATCATCTGGGAGAGAATTTCGATCGACTCCTCAGACTCATACAGGCGATGAATGAAGTCCAATGCCTCCAATGAGAAGTCGACCACCAGAGCGTAAAACAGGAACTGCGCCAATTTTTCCAGGCACGGCATGTTCACTTTCTTCCACCGGAACATGGTAGTGAGCATGTAGAGAAGCAGAACCAGCGCTATTCCCGACACGATCGCCGAGAACAGGAACACCACGGGCATGAGCACACTGCTCCACCACGGGTTCGCCTTGATCGACCCAAAGATGAAGCCCACGTAACCGTGCAGCAGGAATGCCGACGGGATTCCGATGATGGTGATCCAGCGTCCGGCATGGTCGTCGAATTTAAGCGAGGCCGGGGAAACGTCGGTCGCACCGAGGGTGAGCCCATAATAGAACCAACGTTTGACACCGGTCGATTCCTGGTACCATTGTACCAGATCCTTGCGGTAGTCGAACCAGATCTCCACCAACAGCACGACACCCAGGTACCAGGCGTATACGAACCCGAACATCGCCATTGCCGATTGGCGATTCGGCGTGAGGAACATCTCGTACGATCGTTCCGGGTGTCCCAGGTGCGCGAGGAGCGGCAGAGTGGCGACCAGCAGAAATGCCAGCGCGGTGAGTAGTGCAAGCCTGTATGTTGGCTGCACTTCCCTCACGTTGAATACGCGCTC
>JBDGYW010001299.1:0-2201 GCA_039588935.1 Gemmatimonadota bacterium
ACGTCGTGGTCTCAATCCCCGACACCGAGTTCGCGACACGGGCGGATGACGCTGGCGTGTTTCGGTTGGACCGAATTCCACCCGGAACGGTCCTGTTGGAGGTGCGACAGATGGGCTACCGACCCAACGAGGTGCAAGTCGCCGTGCAGGTCGGGGAGACAGTGGAGATCGCCGAGGGCCTTTTGCGCCTGACTCCCCTGCCAACGCGCCTGGCGGATGTCACGGTGGAGGCCGAGGCACCGACGGCGGCGCGGTGGTTGTCAGAGTTCAACACGCGACGCGAGACCACGACCGGGAGCTTCATTACGAGGGCGGAATTTCAAGAGCAAGGCAACCCGCAGAGAGCAACCGACGTGTTTAGGCGAATGCGGGGCATCCGCATAGTACCCGGGCCCGGCGGTCGTTTGATTGTGCAGACGTCGCGCGGTGCGACCCGCACGATTTCCGGAAGGACCGGAGAAGGGTGTTTTCCCCTGTATTTCGTCGACGGACTCTTCCTCGGCGATTCGTGGGACGTGGACATTGATCGCATCCTGTCCTTGACGGACGTCGAGGCGGTCGAGGCGTACACCAGCGCTGCGGGACTGCCACAGGAGTTCAACCGGCCGGGCGCTGCCTGCGGCGTGATCGCGCTCTGGACACGGTGAGTAAAAAGGCTTGAGGTGGACAACCTGCTGAACATGCCGCTCCCGGCCGTGTAGCGCCTGAGTGGTCGGGTTTCAACGTACCGGAGACACCCATGTGCCGTTCCGTCTTCTCGGTCCTTATCCTCATGGCGCTCTCCCGCGTTACCGTGGACCCGAACTACGCAGAAGCCCACTTCAACATCGGCAAGCTGTACGAGCGGGCCGGAGACGACCTGGCGGCGGTGCGGCACCTGCGGACGTACAAGGAACTGACCAAGAGTTAAGTCCGGCGGTGTTCCACCTTTGGATCGGCGTGGCATCCTCCACTCGCAATGAGATCAAAGACCGGATCGGCGTCCGCCAGTTAGATAGCCGCCGCTGGCCAGCCGGTCGATGTCATCCCACTGGAGGGTTTCCAAGCCACCTCTTCGTTCTATCACGTTGTTCGCCATGGCCTGCCCGAGCCGATTCGCCGAAACGCCCCGGTACTTTCGTAGCCTACCCACCAGAAACGGTCGGAGCCGCGGCCAGATCGCGAGAGCCAGCGCCTGCGATCGCCCATACCGGTTGGTCTGTGTGAGGATCATGGACGGTTGGAACAAGCTGAGTCGCTCGAAATCCATTGCCTTCAGACCCTCCTCCAATTCTCCCTTGGTGCGCAGATAGAACAATCGCGAACGGGCATGCGCGCCGATCGATCCCAGCAATTCGAAATGGCGTATCCCGGCTTCTTTACACGATGACGCAAACGACAGCACAGCCAGTTTGTCGATCTTTGTGAAGTCGTCCTTGCTGACTTTCGATGGTTGTCCCACGCCTAACGTGCAGATGGCTGATCGGTGCCCCGGCAAGAACGTTTGGTAAGAAGTCGGGTCGAAGATGTCGACGGCATATTGATTGATGTGATCACCCGATAGGCCATCGAGGGGACGTCGACCGAGCAACGTCAAAGAAACCAAATCCGGCATGATCGCCAGTGTTTTGGCGACTTGGCTCCCGACAGCCCCCGTTGCGCCGAGCATTACAACTGAGAGAGGGGCGAGATTACTCATCGGATCTGGGCTCCATGCGTCTTGCATGATCGTAGCAGGCTTGATATACCGTCGATACCCCGTAGGGATGTCGCTGCGACGAACGAGCGAGGAATTGGAATCGCGTACTGTCCGTCGCGATTGACATAATGGTCAATTCTGACTATAGTGCAGCGCAATAGTCCATTCTGACTATACGTCAATAGGAGCGAAGGGATTGATTCGCAATTCCGCCACCCACAACCACTTCAAGATCCCACTGATGGAGAACGCATAATGTGGCGCGACCTTCGCGAGGCGGTGCGGTCACTGTCCGCGCAACCAGGATTCACCGCTGTCGTCGTCTTGACGCTCGCACTCGGTGTCGGCGTCAATACCGCCATCTTCAGCGCATTGCACGGCATTCTGCTCACGCCCCTCGACTATGCGAATCCCGAGCGACTCGTGGTGCTGTGGGAGAGCAACCGCGGACTGGGCCTCGAGCAAGAGCCAACGTCGGCGGCCACGTACATCGACTGGCGTGAGCGCTCGACGACCCTCGAGT
>JBDGYW010001300.1:0-2200 GCA_039588935.1 Gemmatimonadota bacterium
CTCCGTCGGACCTTCCAGAAGAGCCTCGCTAAGTTGCCGGTCCCGAATGTCGCCTTCATCCCCCAAAACACGACATTCGCGGGATCTTGCCCCCACGTAGAGGGCCGCTCGGAATCGCAATTCGAATGTCGCCTTTGCCAAACGAGGAATGAGGACGATCCGAGCAAGGAGCGGCCATGATTGGGTCGCAAGTTGTCGAGATCCTCCCCCTCCGCCCATGTCGCCCCACAATCTACGAACGGGCGGACCGGCGTAGGAAGCGCCAGGCTCGACCAGAGATTCCCTCACGAGCCGATGTGAAGCGTCTCCTGGCCCTCCTGAAACGGCGGAAAGATGCGGTCCGAGACTATCCACTCTTCCTTCTCGCCCTCGAAACGGGGATGCGGGCAGGCACTTTGGTCGGGCTCCGTGTGGGCGATATCAGGGGCCGAGACGGTAAGTGCAAAACTCGCGTGCGGCTGCGGGCGGAGATCGTCAAGTCTGGTAACTCGTATACGGTTCCGTTCCGCAGCAAAGTGAGGGAGGTGCTGGATGTGTATCTCGCTCAGCGGGGAGGGGGGACGAAGGACCCACTCTTTCCCTCACGTAAGGGTGGTGGGGCCATGACCGTTCGTGCCCTGCAGCATTCGTGGCGGCACTGGCAGCGAGAGGCGAGGTGGGAGGAGAGCTATCGGCTACACTCGACGCGGCACTACGCTATTACACGATTGGCGGAACGGATCGGGAATCCGCTGATCGTGAAGGCCCTCGCTGGCCATCAGTCCATCTCGACGACGCAGAGGTATGCGCATCCGAGTGATGATGCGTTGTTGGAGGCGGTGGAGGGTGCTTCAGAAGGAGACAGATCTCTGTAGTGCGGCCGTGAGGATAGCAGGCTTACAACTCCCTAGCCCGACGACAGTCCAGCGCGGCGCAGAAGATCTTCAAAGCGAGGATCATCGCGTAGAGAGTCGAACATCGGATCAACATTTAGAGCCTTAATGTAATAGGCTCCCTCATCGATTGATCTGTCCAGCCAGAGGAAAGCCGCATCTGAATCACCAAGGCCAATGTATACCGCAGCAATCGGAAAGGCGTAGGGAAGATCACTGGCGAGTTTCTCTTCGAAGTCTGCAAGCAGCTTCGCTACGTCGTCATCATGACCGAGTCGAGCATAAGCATACCCTAGCAATGCCTCATAAACTGCACCACCCCCAGAGTGAGTTACGGCGGCCTTGAGGCTGGGAAGAGCAGACTCGACCCTACCCTTACCCATCAAGGCGATCCCAAGGTGAAGATTCGCAGGTCCGAATGTTGCATCCATCTCAAGAACCTTACGACACTGCTCTATGGCTCGGTCATACTGACGACTTACGTAGAGGATGTATCCGTACTCAGCGCCTATGATCAGTGAGAGCGGATCGAGCCTAGCCGCCATCTCAAGACTGGCGATCGCCTCCTCGACGCGCCCCTGCTCTACCAAGAGATGTGCATACCACTGGTACGCCGTAGCGTACGAAGGATTCAGATCGATGGCACGCTTGAATCTGCTTTCGCGATCAGCCGAGGTAGAAGCTGGCAAGTATGTCGCAATCGCCGCATGGACACTCGGGAGCGTCTCGTCCAGTTGAAGAGCTTTGGTGACCGCGGCCCTGATCTTTGTATTTACTTCTTCGCGTCTCACGAAGCCCCATCCCCGCAATGCCCCGAGTGACATTGCGATGCCTGCATGTGCAGGAGCGTAGTCGGGATCTAAGACGATCGCACGTTCGAAGTGCTCGATTGATCTCTCCAAGCCATCCCGGGTCCTTTTGTTCCAGTGGTACACACCTTTCAGGTATGCCTCGTATGCTTCAGGATGCACGCTCTTGGCATCGATTAATCTCGCTTCCTGCTCCGGCAACAAGTGAAGTGCGAGTGAGTCAGCTATACGCTCAGCGACCTCGTTCTGAACGGCGAAGATGTCAGCCAGTTCACGCTCGTAGTTCTCGGCCCATAGGTGCGTCTGGTCGCTCACCTGAATGAGCTGGGCCGTGATGCGCACCCGCCCGGCCGCCCGGCGGACGCTTCCCTCTAGAAGGTATTGAACACCCAATTCGCGGCCTATCTCGTCTGCCAGCTTGTCAGTGTTCTTGTAGTGCATCGCTGATGTCCGTGCGATAACACCCAATGTCTCAGGTTGAAGCCGACCCAGATGCGCAATCATTTCCTCGGTCATCCC
>JBDGYW010001301.1:0-2199 GCA_039588935.1 Gemmatimonadota bacterium
ACTGTTCGATGACGCAATAGAGCATCTCTGAGAAGGGATCCAATGCCATGTCCCGGATCGACCGGTTACTGTTCAGCCACCCTTCAACCGTGAGAGACTCAGTATCTAATACGGTGATGTTGCCGGAATTGTAATTGGCGATATAAGCTTTTCGGGATCGCAACGCTATCTCCACAGCCACCGGACGGGATCCGCAGGAGACCGTCCTCACCTCCGTCACATCTCTCGGATTAATAATGGTGACGTTGTCGGACAGGCTGTTGACCACATAAACCGATCCGCTCCAGGGATCGGTGGCGATGTCCACCGGGGCCGTCCCCACGGATAACTTGTTGATGATGTGCAGCGAGGCCAGTTCGATCACGGTGACGCTGTTGGAGCCCTGGTTCGCCGTATAGAGGGTGGTTTCGCCCCTTGACAGGCATATCGCTTCGGGCGCGTCGCCGAAATCCAGGGCGATCACCTCGCGCAGTTGCTGATTGCGGATATCGATCACCGAGACACTGTTCGATTCGCCGTTAGCGGTGAATAATAGCCCGCGGTTCCGGGCGATCGCCATACCCCGGGGAGAGCCGCCGGCTAGGACCGAAGCGACCACCTCGCCCGACAGCCGGTCGATAACCGTAACCGTGCCCGACTCCTCGTTTGAAACGTAGGCTAAGGACGTTTCCGGTGGAACTGTCTTCTCGATCGCTCGGACTCTTACCATCAGGGAGTCGTGGGCCGCCGGATTCGCAACAATCTGTAGAAATATCGTCTCCGCCGAACCCCTGAAGACATCAATCTCGAGGGGAACCTCGAGTTCACCGGAGAATCGCGCCGTAGCGGACGAATCCGCCGGGCTCCGCACATCCACCTGAGCCTGCACAATCAGGATCAGGCGCCCATAGCGCCCCGCCTCGGCGTCGTTCTCACCCAGGAGTATTTGACGTTGGGATAATACATCGCCGCCAACCGAATGGACAATCGGAGCCAAGCTCACGCTGGAATACTCTCCTACCAACTCGATGGCGTCGAACTGCACTGTAAAGGACGCGCCGAGCTGCGGAGTCTTTTCCAGATAGATAATGATCCGCCCGGTGGATGTGCCTGCAGCTTGGGCCTGGAAAAGTGCCCCGCTGATGAAAAACAGGATCGTGATAAATAATTTCATGGGTTCGCTTTCTTAACCTCGCTGGATGAAGGGCCCACAAATCCTGGAATACGGGTGTTATAAGGAAACAAGTCGGTGCCTGACACAACCTGGCACCGACTTGTTTCTGTGTGTCTACTAATTAGACTGGATGACGATCCAGTTGTTCCCGCAAAAGGTTACGGGGTGACGATGTGATCGTCCTCGTCTTTGTTGTGGCACTTGTTACACAGCGAACGCTGGTTAGCCGAGGCGTAGGGATCCGGAATCGCATAGGAACCGGACTCAACACCATCCTCTTCCAACAGGGTAACGTTGAAGTCCCAGCGGCCCGCGTTCGGAGCGGACGTGGCATGGGCACGGTGACAGGTTACACAGGAAACCTGTGAAGAGGCACTCGGGCCGTCCGTCGAGGATGTGGTGTTTGCGGCGTCTTCGAACGGAACGGCGGCCAGGTAAGCGGTCAGAGGATCACCACCGGTCTGATCCTCGGTTCCATTGTACAGGTTATATGTGGTGGCAATGGAACCGCCAATGGCTGAACCGGAGGGGTGAATCAACTGGGTGCTGTTGTTGTGGAAGTCGCCGTGACAGTTGCCGCACCAGGCGGACATGCCGCCCTGGTAGGCGGTATGGTTGCTGTTGCTTTCACTGCCGAAGAAGATCGAAAGACCTTCAGCCGTCGGTGCAGCGTTGGTGAAGGTGTACAGGTCGTCCTGAACCGAACCGACGCCGTGGAGCATACGGAAATCGTCGTTTCCATGCGGATCGTGACAGCTGCTGCAGCCCAGTGAACCCGCCGGGAAACTACCGCCGGGGGAACTGGTCAGCGTAGCGTCGGAAGCCAGGCCGTGGCCGGGAGCATCCAGGTTGTGACCCGCCGCATCACCGACAATCGGATTGAGAGCGCCGTTGTGACCGTCGTTGATGTTGTCTTCCAGCAGGAAAATGAAGTTGCCGGCGCCCTTTTGAGGGGACGGGTTGAGTTCGTCAACGGCGAAAACTGCACCCAGTCCGGTGGCATGACAGTTCAGACACACGTCGCTGGGGGTCTCGTCTTTCAGCAA
>JBDGYW010001302.1:0-2198 GCA_039588935.1 Gemmatimonadota bacterium
TGTCAAGGTTTAAATCTAGACATACCTTAGGCGTTTCTGAGTGGAGAATCAGAACTCGATGTTCACGCCAATCGTGGGCAGAACGGTCAGCGACTCGTTGGGTCGCGATATCCCATCGCGATAATCCCATTCGTAACGCGTGACGTTTGCTCTCCCGTAGACATTCTGGACGTCGACATACGTCTCTAGCTGCACGCTCCGAAAGCTCCAGCGTTTGTCGACGCGCAGGTCGAGCGCGTGGAAGGTGGGTAGTCTTGGGCCTTGGTTGTACACCGCAAAATCGAGTTGTCCGGCAGCCGGGCCGGTTTGGACGAAAGGTGTAGTTGGCAAACCGGTGGCCACACGGAACTTGCCGCTCAGCTCCCAGTCGTTTCCAGGACGCCATCCCGCAACGAGGTTCCCCAAGAAGCGAGCATCGTAGCCACCGGCCCGAGAGACTCCGTCGATAGCCCTGTACTCAGCCCTGGACAAGGTCGCGCTCAACAATCCGTAGAACGGCAGAGAGCTCAGTCGCTTCTGAGCGAGGAACTCGGCGCCGTACACGCGGCCGGTACCCTCGCTGTTCAGCGGCTCGAGCCCGAAAGGTATGTCTGTGGTAACATCCTCGAACCCCGCGGGAGCAAGAACTGCCTGTGGCCGGAACACACGTGCCGGGTATTTGCGGTATTTCTTGAAAAAGAACTCTAACTGCAGTCGAGTGTCAGCACGTGGTTGGCCTTCGAGGCCTACCACGATCTGATCGCTCTCGATCGGCTCGAGGCGCTGAGAATTGGAGACATCACCGATGAGCCAGATAAAGGATGGCGCTTGATGGTAGCGCCCAGTGCTCATGTTGAGGGCGAAGCTCGGTGATACCTGAGCGCGTACGCCCAATCTTGGAGCGGCCCTGACCGCATCGCCAAGAAAGGCATAATAGTCTAGCCGTGCTCCGGCAGTTGCCTGCAGTATGTTGCTCAACAGGAACGTACCCTGGACGTACGTAGCATTGCGTAGGGCCGTGAACGAGGTGTCCTGCGACAAGGGTTGAGGCACCCCAGCATTGTCCAGCCGATAACGTCCATCCATCTGTATTTCGTAGTCGAGCTTGCTGGCGTAACGAGCCACGTTCCCCACGTTGAATTCGAGCCATGATGCTAGCCGCTTTGCCAGGTCGACGCGAAGACTGTTGTCGCCTTCTGCGGACAGATTGCTGAATACCGTCTGCGGTGGGTCCAGGGAATCACTTTGGATCGTCTTGAACCGGCTGAACGTGCGCCCCAGAGTCACTGACAAGAGACCATCGCGCACCAAACGCTTCCAGATCAGCCCGCCAAAGTACTGGCGCTGTTCCGGTGCCAAAATGCGGCTGTTGTCGTACCGTGCATCTGCGTCGTCGTTGACGAACTCGACGGTGTTGATGGCGCCGATGCCCACAAAAGACACCGTATTGTTTTCGTCGAGCCTGGTCCTCGTCTTGAGTTGAATGTCCACATATGCTGGGATGAAACTGAAACCGGCGGCTTTGAACAAAAGGTCCAGATAGCTGCGACGTGCGCCGAGCAAGAAGCTCGTGCGTTGCCCCATCGGGCCCTCGAGGATTGCACCAAACCCGGTCCCCGAAAGATTGACTTCGCCAGCCAGGCGCTCAGTCTCACCCTCTCGAAGGGATATGGATGTGAGCGACGCCGTCCTGTCTCCGTACTTGGCACTGAAGCCACCGGCGGAGAAATCGGTGCGCTGAACGAAATCAACGTTGACAAGAGACAGCGGTCCGCCCGTAGAGCCCTGGGAGCCGAAGTGATTGATGTTCGGGACCTCGATACCATCTACCAGGAAGAGGTTTTCGTAAGGAGCCCCGCCACGGACGACCAGGTCGTTACGGCCTCCCGAAGTCACGCCCACTCCCGGCAGAAGTGCCACAGTGCGAATCACGTCCTCCTGCGCACCCGGCGCTCGACGCGTTTCGTCAGCTCCGATAGAACGGATCGAAGTCGTATAACCCGTTGGCTGTTGAAAGAAAGAAGGACGCACACTGATGCCTTCCAGTTGGACGGCAAGCGGTGCGAGTTCAATGCGGACATTGAGGGGCTTCCCGCTCCCCAAGACCGTATTCGCCCGCACAATGGGCTGAAAGCCGAGCGCGCGCACGCGGAGTTGGTACACCCCCGCCGGAGCATCAGTGATCTCAAACCGGCCCAACGAGTCGGTCTGGGCGACAT
>JBDGYW010001303.1:0-2198 GCA_039588935.1 Gemmatimonadota bacterium
GCCAACGCCCACAGCGTATTCAACGTTGGGCTGACCGTCGCGATGCTTCCGTTCACCAACTCGATCGCTCGACTCGTTACCCGGTTACTTCCAGACGTGCCGAAAAAAGCAGAGGAACCCTACCGGACGCGTCACATCGACCGTGCGCTCCTCTCGACCCCAACGCTGGCGCTCAACCTGGCCAAAGCGGAAGTGCTGCACATGGGAAGCATCGTGGAATCGATGGTCGAAAAAATCATCCGGCCCTTCGTCGACAGGAACCGGGAGGTCGTGGACGAGATCGAGCGCGACGAGACCAAGGTGGACTTTCTCGAGGACGAGATCCAGGACTACCTTGCAGACGTCAGCAGACAGAGCCTGGACGAGGATCGGATCACGGAAGTTTTTCAGATGATGTACACGGTCAGGGAGCTCGAGCAGATCGGCGATATCATTACCAAGAATCTTCTACCGCGCGCGCGGGGGTGGTTGGCAAAAGACCTCCGGTTTTCGGCCGAAGGGCGAGCTGAATTGTTGGATTATCACCTGCGAACGATCAAACAGCTCAGCCGAACGCTGTCCGTATTTCAAAACTCAAAACTCGAGGACGTGGCTCATGTGAAAAAGAAGCACAAGAAGTACCGAGCAATGGAGGAGCGGTATATGCGCTCCCATTACGATCGACTTCGGCGACAGCTGCCGGAGTCCCTCGAGACCAGCGAATACCACCAGGAATTGATGGAGCAGTTCCGACGAATCACGAGTCACTCCACGAGGATCGCGCGGAGTTTGCTGAGTTGGACCCAGGAGTCGGCGGCTGACGGGTCGAAATGAAAAACCCGCCCCGTTAGTTGACGGGGCGGGCGTTTCGATATGGTAGCCCCTAGGGGAATCGAACCCCTGTTTTATGGCTGAGAACCATATGTCCTAGACCACTAGACGAAGGGGCCGTAATCTCTGGCGTTCACAAAGGCCAAGCCTACAGCGTCGGCGTTCGGGCATATCTCAAGGTAGATAGAATAATAACAAGAACTGCCACTGTCAAGCCCACCTCCGGTGGGCCTCCGGTGGGCCACCGGCGGGCCTCGGACGGCGTTCGCGTTGACAGGCCAGTGGCGGGTCTGATAGCATGTGTTGAATTCGGAGTTTCTGGTAACCTAAACGCCTCTAAACTGGATAAGTAGCTCATGATCTATTCCAACGCATGCGAGTATGGTATCCGCGCGATGGTCTACCTGGTCGGCCGCGGTGAAAGTCGTCGGGTGCTCCTCAAAGACATCTCCGACAACGAGAACATCCCCGGTCCGTTTCTGGGTAAGGTATTCCAGACGCTGGTCAAGGCCGGGTTGTTGAAGTCGTCCAAAGGACCGGGTGGAGGGTACCAACTGGCAAAGCCCCCCGAGGCCACTACCCTCTACGACATCTATTGTGCCATCGACGGTGGTAAGGATCTCGAAGCCTGCGCCGCCGGCTTGGACGAATGCACCGATGAGCAGCATTGCCCGCTTCACGAAAGCTGGAAACCTATCCGTGAATCGATCAAGACGTATCTAGAGAATACGTCACTCCGGGACATGGCGGAGGCGGTCGAGGAGAAGAGAAAGCTTGGCGGCGAGTAGCCGGCTTGACTCCGAACGCGATTCCGCTATCCGGTTCGTCAATTCTTATGATGGTCACAAATCCCGCTCGTCTGATCGCGGCGCTTCTTCTGACAGCGAGCGTCGTTGCCGCCGCGGCATGGGCGCAATACGTACCCAGACCGGACGAGCGCGATACCCTCGGGAAAAGGGTGCCCGACGCGTGGTTTGTCACCGACAACGGCGACACGGTGGCCATTCGTGACCTGGCCGGGTCCCCCCTGGTCGTCAGCCCGGTTTTTACCACGTGCCCGCACATCTGCCCTGCCATCACCAGCAGTCTCGTTTCGTCCCTGGACGGCCTCGGAGGCATCGGGGAAACGTTCAACGTCTTGACGCTGTCATTCGACCCGGAGGACGACGCAGCGGACCTTCGCGCGTATCGGGAGAAAACCGGCATGCCGCGCGAGTGGATTCTCGCTTCCGGCGTCCCGGATCAGATAGACCCGTTGCTGCGGGCGATCGATTTCCGCTACGAATCGCTCTCGGCCGGGGGATTCGCCCACGCCAACGTCGTTGCGTTCTTGTCGCCGGATCTTACGGTGAGCGGTTATCTGTACGGTTTGCTCTACACGACGGAGG
>JBDGYW010001304.1:0-4053 GCA_039588935.1 Gemmatimonadota bacterium
ATCGAGGCATAAAGGAAGCTTCGCCGTGGAACATGGACGTTGGCAGCAGCATCCGGTTCATCGTGGCGGCAATACTGTATCAGAACGGAGACAGTGCAAAGAGTTTCATCAAAGAGGTCGAGCGCGTGCGGAAGATGTTCCGGGCCGAGAAACTACACCGCGCGCTCGCTATGGAAATGATGGCCGTGCTCGTGCTTCGAGTCCAGACGAGCGGCAGCACGATTTCTCGGCAAACGGTGCGTCGCTTCCGCGAAATCTACGATGAGATGAAGCAACACCACCGATGGCTCACAGGCGCCGATGATTTCCCCGCTTGTGCAATACTAACGGGTCAACGAGGAACGCCCCGCCGTATCGGTGACAATACGGAGGAGATATACTCCGAGCTGCGGGCCAGGAAGTTCCCGAGCGGCAACCCACTCCAGACTGCCGCTAATCTCCTGTTTCTTGCCGATGGAACGCCTCAACAACTTGCCGACAGGACAGCGAGCCTGAAGGCGGAGTTTCGCAGTCGCAAGGTGCGGATCACCCAGCTCAACTATGACGAGTTGGCGATACTCGCGTTTCTGAAGCAACGCCCAGAGACGGTCGTTGCCGATGTGGTGGCCAATCGGGAGGAACTGAGGACGGTCAGGCCACGATTTGACGCCGGCACGCAGTTCAACGCCGCGGTCGGCGTCACTTTCGTGAAGTTGTCTGGTGCAGGAGCCACAATGGGCTCGGTTAGCCAGGCCAAGACGCTGATCGACATGCAGGCTGTGCTTGCTGCGCAGCAAGCGGCGGCAGCAGCAGGGGCGGCGGCTGCGGCGGCCGCAGCAACCTGAGCTAACTCCTGGAAGAGCCTGTGAACGACGATCTGACAATGAGGCGGTTCTGTCCATGCCATCAATGACAACGAGAGCCATACAGATTGTCCGGCATGGACGCCCGGATGTGTTGGTCGAAAAGGATGTTCCCCTAAAAGCGCCGGACTCCGGCGAGGTTCAGGTGCGAGTGCTCGCGGCCGGCGTCAACTTCGCGGACCTGCTGATGCGCGCCGGACTATACGGTACGGTGCCACCAATGCCTTATAGTCCCGGGTTTGAAGTCGCGGGTGAGGTGGTGCATGTCGGCGCTGCGGTATCGGACTGGAAAGTGGGAGACCGAACCGTCGCTATTGTGCGTTACGGCGGCTACGCACACGACCTCGTGATTCCCACGAAGCAGCTGTTTCGCTACCCCGACACCCTCACGCCCGAACAAGCGGCAGCGATCCCTGTGGTCTTCCTGACAGCATGGGTGTGCCTGTTCAACACTGGTAACGCCAGCCCCGGTGAGAAGGCACTCGTACTCGGCGCGGGTGGTGGTGTAGGAACCGCAGCCGTTCAGTTGGCGACGCGGCACGGGCTGCGCGTGATCGGCACCGCCGGGGACGATCGCAAACGTCGGTTCGTGGTGGAGGAGCTGGGCGCGGAAGCATGCTTCGATTCGCGTGGCGAGTGGGAGAGGCAGGTTGTCGAGCGCGTCGGTGCACGCGGCATCGACATCGCGCTCGACCCGATCGGCGGCAGAGCAACGGCTTCGTGCCAACGACTGCTGGCGCCGTTGGGACGCCTCGTCTTCTACGGATTGAGTGAGGCCATGCCGCGACCCAAACGCAGTTGGCCCTCGGCGGCTTGGGCGTGGCTGCGCACACCTCGGTACCACCCGCTTTCGCTCGTGCAGCCAAATATCGGTATCTTCGGTGTGCACCTCCTACATCTGCATTCCAAGGAGACAATCCTCCAGCCGGCCATGGAGCACATCTTCAACGGTGTTGCGCGCGGAGAGATTCAGGCGATCCTCGACAAAGTGTTTCCGTTCGACCGGGACGGAGCGGTGGAGGCACACCAGTACCTGCATGCACGTAAGAATCTCGGAAAGGTGGTTCTTTCGGTCAGGCATCAGGAACGAACTGATTAGCGACGGGCTCGTCTACACCTTCAGCGGCTAGGTATCGGTCGTGAAAATCATAACGCTGCGGTGGCCCCAACAAGTGGAATCCGGCACTGTCGAGGAAACTCTCCAGCTCGCCATCGCGAAGACCCCACCGTAGTGGCTCGCCGACAAGCCTTAGTGATACTCTGGAAAGCCCACTCCACCTCCCCATGTTGGGCCGTCCCTCTCGATCTGTCATCAGGTACGAAAACACAAGGCAGCTTCCTTGCCCGGACTGCTCGCGCACCGCGGAAAGAAATCCGATGACGTCATCGTTGGTCAGATACATCAGCACGCCCTCGGCAACGACCACCGTTCGAGTTTCGACATCCCACTCAGTAACGGCTTCAAGCACCTTGCCCAAACTCACTCTGTCTAGATCAGCCGGCATGACCGCGTGATTGGGGCGAACCAACTCCAGCCTCTGGATGGACGCAAGACGTTTGGCTGCGGTCGCCGGAGTATCCATCTCCACCACTCTCACGTCCGGTGCTGCCCGCGCTATTCTCAGCCCGAGGGTATCGAACCCTGCACCGACGATCAACAGTTGCGTCGCGCCTTTTTTGATGGCAGCCCTTACCTCATCATCCATGAAGCGCTTCCGAAGAACGAGGCGCATCAACTCGCCAGGCCAAAGGCTGCCCATCATTCCCACAATGCTGCGGCGGTACCACTCTTGTTCGAACAGACGGCACATCCACGGTTTCAGAACGCCCGAGGCCAACGCGAATTCCTCAATTGAGGCGGCAGCCCCCTCCGGCATCAGCCTCGCATATACGGGCTCACGAGAGGCGAAAACCACACCACGGGCCACCTTCGCGGCCGTGTGGCTCGTCCTGCCTCGAGGCTCACCATTCGGTTCTTGGATCTCGTCACCTGACATCGAACGGACTCCTACCACCGAGATTGCGTGCCGCCCAAACGACACCGTGTAATCTGCACACCGAACAGATCACTAACCAACGAGTGAGCCATTTTCGACCTCGCGCCGCCGCTTCCGTCCAACAGGACGGAGGCGGAACAAAGGGGGCAGATCCAACAACGATAACCTTCGTTACGAGGGGGAATGCGAGGGGCGAAGAGTCGACAGAAACTGAGCCGCGACATCTTCCGCAGCGGTCTTCTCAACGTCGACAAGGTAGTTGAGGCGCCGCATCACGGATTCACTCAGTGTGCCCGCAAGCTCCGAAAGTGCTTCACGAACTTCAGGGACACGTTCCAACGTCTCAGCGCGGACCACGGGCACAGCCTCATAGGGAGGGAAGTAGCCGCGGTCATCGTGTAGATGATACAGGTCCAATGCGTCGATTTGCCCGTCTGTGGAGTTCCCGGCAATGATGTCCACGCGGCCCTCTGCAAGAGCACGGTAGGTCAGTCCTAGATCCAGTTCGGTTGGGGCGCCTGCGAAGGCAATCCCGTAGTGCTCGAGAAGCCCGCGGTACCCATCCGCCCTTTCAATGAACTCGTAGCCTGCGCCAAACCGCCATGAGCTCGCTCGGGGAAGAGCATCTGATAGAGATTGAATACCGAATCGCCTCGCATCCTCTCCGCGAACCAGCATCGCGAACGTGTTGTTGAATCCAAGAGGTTCGGCCCAGACGAGTCCCCACCGTGTGGCATACACGCTATCCACTGCAGTCATTATGAGCGCTGGATCTTGCTCTTCGGGCAACTCGAGGATCGCAGAGTAGGCAGTGCCGGTGTACTCCACATAGATGTCGAGTTGCCCGGAAATGAGCGCACTGTGGCAGATGAACGACCCACCGAGGTTGAGGCGGCGATCGACCCGGAGGCCATGTCGTTCGAGCTGTTGGGCCACTATTTCGCCGAGAAGAACAGACTCTGTGAAGTTCTTAGAGCCGACTACTATGGTGTCTGCAGTTTTGCACCTCAGCGAAAAAAAACAGAAGCAGAGTGGCAGGAGGTGCAGGAGCAGCAGGGGCCGTCGTGTCATTTCTTTCTCCAATCCAAGCGCCGCTCCAGGATGTGGAGTCCGCCATCGACCAGTAAGGCCAGTAACGCTGCTGGAATGGCTCCAGCCAAGATCACTCCGTTGTCCACCATAGAAAGGCCGCGGAAGATGAACACGCCCAATCC
>JBDGYW010001305.1:0-2198 GCA_039588935.1 Gemmatimonadota bacterium
ACGAGATCACGTAGCCTGCGGTTTGTGCGATCCCTTTCGGTCTGCGCTTCGTCGTGCAATTGCATCCTCAGTAAGTCGGAATTCTCCAACGCCTGCACCGTGTCATTGCCCTGGCCTTCAAGCCCCGCATCGCCAAGGACGGCATTGATCAGGCCCAATACCTGCTGGAAGATCGCATCAAAGCGAGAGGTAGTGCCGAACAACTGCTGAGCGAGATTCAGGAATTCGCGGCCGGCACCTGCAAGCTCGTTGATCGCATCGAGGTCACCCGTCTGCGCTCGCCTGGCGAGATCGAAGAATCGTGACCGCGCAGCAAAGAATCGTTGCTCCAGTGTCAATCCGGCCAATGGCCCAGAGAGGAGTTCATCGCGGAATGCCCGTAGGGATGCCTCGGCCTGTTCGCGCAGTAGGCGTAACTGCACCTCATAAGCCTTATTGACGGTTTCGAGTGGCACTCGCAGCTTGCCTGCCCGTCTGCGTAGCTCATCGAATTGATCGTTTAGCGCTCTCAGCCGATCAGCAAACGTGGCGTTACTGGTCGGATTCATCAATCGGTCCAGCTCCTCCAACAGTGTGCGGCGCCTTTGCCGTCTGCCACGTCCTCGGCCACGTGGCAAACGTAGGCCCGCGCCGAGATTTTGGCCAATGTTGGCACTTACGTTCACCATGAAATTGCCAACGTTCTTGGCAAAGTTCGTCAAGTCACCGATGATTGACGCGGTTGCCTTGGTCCACATATCGAGCAATCGGAGCTCCACCTCCAGGCGCTTGAGCGCTACCTGGAATTGGATTTGCTCGAAGCGTGCCCTGAGACGTGCTGCCTCGGCAGTACGGATACCAGCGCGTTCCATCAGGTCGGCCAGTCGAGCCAGAACACCACCGCGGATCTCTTGTGCGCGCAGCCGTTCGGCCTGCGTCACTTGCTTGATTAGCTTTTCAGTCTGCCCGGCCTCCAGGCCGAGTGCGCGAATCGCAGAGCGCAATTCCGTCGCGTCCCGCTGGAGCACCATCATGTCTTGATGCGAGGTGATCCCCAAGAATTCACCGACAATCGACTCGGCCAACGCCGACAGGTCAATCGCCAATAATTCGGTTTCCAGTTGATCTGCGAATCTTTGGGCGAGTGTGGTATTGAGTTCTAGCGCAGCGCGCAGACGATCTGCGAAATCACCAGTGGTGATCCCGAACAGGGCATCGGAAATGTTCTCTATCTCCCGCGTGATCGCAGCCATCTCCTCGCCAGTGCTCTGTGCCGATTCACCCATCAGGCGGAAGATGTCCATAATCGCCTCGATGGTGGCGATTACCTGCTGGCGAATTGATGGCATGGACGAACGGATCACATCTACAAGGCCCTGGAATGCTTCTTGTGCCTTCCTCAACTGTTCGGCAGAATCATCAGTGAATAGTCCACCAATAAGCTCGCCAAGCACCCCACCGATTGCTGCCCCGGCCGCCCCCCCAGCAGGACCACCATAATAGGTCCCTGCGGCTTGGCCAGCCGCAGCGCCGAGTGCACGACCAAGCTCCTCGGCATCGACCTCGCCCTGTGAGAGAGCATTGCCGATGGCCGTGGCGAGTGCCATTTGGACCGTATCCGCTAGCATGGTGGCGAATTCTTTTATCTGATCTTGCCTCTCCAGGGCGGCCTCCGTGCCTTCACCGAATGCCTCATCCACGGATGGTGGCTTAATGCCCTCAAGCAAGCTGCCCGTCTTCATCGTCTCTGCACCGAGATCCTGCATCCCGGTAACGATCTCTTCAAGTTTGTCTACGTAAGAATCCAGCGTGGCAAGTTCAAGCGAACTAACAAACTCTCTGGCATCCTCGGCGGCTTTCCTCATCTCATCCGAGAAATCAGCGGTAGCCGCCGCTGCGTCTTCGACCGCTGGCACTACCTTGGTTTCCAGCGTTGAGGAGAATCCACTGCTGGCGTCTACGGCCTTCTTCTCGAACACTTCGGCCATGATCTCCAAATTACGCGTGAGATTCTTGGCCCATTGCAATACACCACCCTGATCCCTGCCGGGCAATACGCGATCGAGAAAGGCGGCGAACCGAGCGAACGCGCCGACTAGCTTGGCCAGTCCCGCCAGTACCTTGGATACCGCAAGATTCCAGACCGCAGCGATTTCCCCGATATTGTCCTTCGCTGCCTGTATCCAACGAATCCACGCCTCGATAGCCACCCGCAAACT
>JBDGYW010001306.1:0-2195 GCA_039588935.1 Gemmatimonadota bacterium
CCACAGTACAAAACAAGGGAGTGCGGTAATGCGTACCAAGGGAACCGTGAAGTGGTTCAACGACAGCAAGGGTTTCGGATTCATCACACCTGAGGACGGCAGCAAAGACTGTTTCGTTCACCACACCGCCATTCAGGGCACCGGCTTCAAGTCGCTGCGAGAGGGCGAGCAGGTTGAGTTCGACATGGTCGAAGGCCAGAAGGGCCCGGCCGCAGAGAACGTCACGCAAGTCGGATCGTAGTCTTTCTTCCCGATCAGGCGAAAAGGCCGTCCCGAGAAACCTCGGGGCGGCCTTTTTTTTGTCCGCCTGTCCGACCTCAGGGACTAATCCAATACGACACCTTGATCAGGAATATGTTGTCAGCCGGAGCGTCGAACACGGCCCCTACGTCCCGACCGAAGTCAAAGTCGCCGACAGCCGCAAAGTCGCCGGCTCTCGCATAATCAGTCCGCCGCTGTTGCCAGGCAAGATAGATATTTGATCCCGGCAACCACTCCCATCTCAGCACAGCATTACCCCTGAGACTCCGGTAGTTGAAATCGGGGTCGAACCCGAGCCCATCGTACTGTGCGAAATCGAATGTACCGGGGGCCTCCAGATACCGAGGCTGACCGTAGTTGCCCGCAGATACGAGAGGCTGAACATAGGTCTCGAGCGTCAAACCCGGACGGAACGTGAAGTTGAATCGAGTCTCCAGGGCAACCTCCGTCTGATCCAGCCGAGCAAATATGTAGCCGCGATCGTACGTAGCAGCAAAGGAAGGATCGGCTACGGTTGTGACATACTGGGCAGCCACCCGCGCCTTCATCATCCGGGGACCGAGACTCAAACTCCACCGTGACGACGGCCGCAGATTCACTCCGATCCGCCCGGTGTACTCGTGCCCGTCGTACTCATCCCACTGAACTTGTCCGCCTCCGGTCAGGATCACTGCCTTCCGACCGTCCGTGTTGAAATTCGCCATCACCGAATGATTCGCAGGGCGCGAAATCATGGGCCCGCCCCGCGTGGATCGGTCGTCGTTTGCTCTGAACGAGCGCATGTAAATCACCATGCCACCCCAGAAATTCAGATGCCTGAACTGGAACCCCGCGATCGCTAGGCGGGACACTATCTGATTGTCAAAGTTCATCTCGTTGCGGAACCTCCCCATCAGCATCCAGTTCCTAAAGAACGAGCCCGGCCGGATTTCACGGTAAATGAGGTTTGCCTCCAAGTCACGCCTGTCTGTCCTGTAGGCAAACCCGATATCGTTGACCTCATATTGCGGCGAAGTAACTGCAACGGCGATTCCGCCAAGCCAATGAGACCCGGATATCTTGTCGAGCGAGAGTGACGCCGAGTACCCCATCAACGAAGTCGCTGTTTCATCGACATCCAGGTGGTCCGCGTCGGGACGCTGGAAATAGTGATTCGGGAACCACTGGACCCGCGTCATTGCATCTGTGGTACCCTCAACTCGACTCCCAATTACATTACCGCTCAGGGCCCATACACGACCGGAGAACTGATGATTGAAATCCAGGCCCGCCGCGTATGCTCCCGACCTCAGCCACTCCCGTAGGAGGTCGGTACTGAGATTCCGACGAACCGCCGTTGCCATTACCCCAAGCGATGAAAGCCCAGCGCGCATTTCTCTTCGAGCTCTCCCGACGAAGTAGCCCGTGAGTGGCTCGGCGACCATGGTTTCGGCAACATCTTCACTGTTCAAGAAGCGGGCAGTCTCCTCGGCTGTAACCGCCGTCAACGTCCCGATCGACCACCCGGCTGTTCTCCCAGAAAGTTTTGCGGCACCGAGGATCGTCGTCTCAGTAGGTACATCTGATCTTGGTGTTGGTGGTCCTGTCTGAGGCGAGCGTCCGATGCGCCGCGTGTAGAACAGCTGCCCGCCACTCGTGCCACCCGTGAACTGGAAGATCTCGCTGCCTTCGATGAAGAACGGTCGCTTCTCTTCGAAGAACGTCTCGTATACGCCGAGGTTCACGACCGCCGGGTCAACCTCTACCTGACCGAAGTCGGGGTTGATCGTTGCGTTGAGAGTCATGTTGGAGGTGACGCGATAGAGTAGGTCGAGTCCACCAGAGGCTCGCTGCTCAGAATCGTCGCGGAACGGATTGAGCCCAGGGTCAAGATGCTCGGTCTTCCCAACCGTGTACGGAAGAAGTTCGAGCCGACTGCCGTCATAGTTGCTATG
>JBDGYW010001307.1:0-2194 GCA_039588935.1 Gemmatimonadota bacterium
CCGTCAGCTCCTCACCGAGAGCTTGTTGCTCTCCGCTCTTGCCGGCGTGGTGGGTCTTCTAATCGCTGCCTGGGCAATCGACCTCTATCAGGTTTTCAATCCACCGTCTTTCTTCCCCATCGAGATCGATTTCAGCATGGACAGGCAAGTGCTCGGCTTCACCGCTCTTCTGTCAGTTCTTACGGGCGTACTCTTTGGACTCGCACCGGCGGTCCAGGTGGATCGCTCCGGTCAGCTCGTTGCATTGAAGGATCAGGGACCGTCGCTCAGCCAGGACAAGCGCAGGAGACGTCTCCAAAGCTCTCTGGTGACCGCCCAGGTGGCGCTGTGTCTCGTCTCACTCATCGCCGCCGGGCTTCTTTTACGAAGCCTTTCCAACACCCTCGCCGTGGACCCCGGATTCGAAATCCGAAACGGTCTCGTTCTGCCGATCAACCTCGGATTCGGTCAATACGACGAGGCGCAAGGTAGACAGTTCTACCGACAGGTCGTCGAGCGAGTGGCCTCTCTTGCCGGTGTTCGCTCGGCCACCCTCGCCGCCTACGTGCCGCTCGGCGTCATTCACGGGAGTCACTGGGTCGAGATCGAGGGCTATGAGCGCGGCGAGGATGAGTGGATGCAATTGAAACGCAACATGGTAGGTCCGAATTACTTCGAGACCATGGGCATCCCCATTCTGAGGGGGCGGGGCATCAACGACAGAGATAGAGAGACGACGAGACCCGTTGCTGTGGTCAATGAGACCATGGCCCGTCGATACTGGGCCGGTAGAGATCCTATAGGAGGTAAGGTGCGGATGGGCGACTTGACCCTCGAGGTCGTCGGTGTCATCAAGGACGGGAAATACGGCGGCCTCGATGATGCGCCGGAGCCTTATTTCTGCCTACCACTGAGCCAGGACAAGTTCGAGAAGCGGTTCAATCTCGTGGTGAGGACCGCCGGAGATCCTCGGGCGATGATTACGCCGCTCCTCGAAGAGATCAGGCGTATGGATTCCGACCTGCCTGTGTCGAACATCATGACCATGAACCAGTTCCTCGAGTATTCCCTGGCTGGCGCGAAGGGCACGGCCACCATCGTCGGCATCTTCGGCCTCGTCGCTCTGACGCTGGCCATGGTTGGTGTCTATGGTGTGATGTCTTTCTCGGTCTTTCAGAGGACGCGGGAGTTCGGCATCCGCATGGCGCTCGGTGCCCGCAGCGGCGAAATCCTCAAGATGGTCTTGAGCCAGGGGATGAAAATGACGCTAATCGGTGTCATTGCCGGCCTGGCAATCGCGCTCGGCGTGACCCGCGTTCTTTCAGGACTTCTATTCGAGGTCAACACGCTGGATCCCTTCATCTTTACGTGCGTCTCCCTGGCGCTGGGCGCGATCGCCGCTCTGGCCTGCTATGTCCCGGCACGTTGGGCGACACGTGTCGACCCGATGGTCGCGCTGCGATACGAGTAGTACTCGGGTGAAATGATCTCGACCGCGAGATCGGCGGGTCCTCGTAAGTGGGTGCTCTCCAAACGCTTCAGGATGTTGGATTCAGCATAACGCTGACTTATTGAATCATATTTGTCATAAAACTGGGTCTGGAACCTGTTGACTTCGCTTTTTGTTCTTCTTTACTCCAAAAGCTTAACCCTCCGTGCGTGTCCTGTGCCAAAACTCGGCCGCCTGAGATAGTGCATCAAATCAGCAGGTTAGCATCAGTGTGCAACCATGCCACAGGTTCACGGCCTTTGGTCTACAACCGTCTGCCCGAAGGGTGTTATCTTCAAATCCATGTTGACGTACCATCTGCAATTCCTACTGCTCGTCCTCGCTGGCTGGGTCAACCGCCGGCAGCAGGACGTGATCGACTACCTCCGAGAGGAGAACCGTGTACTCCGGGCCGGGCTTCGGGGCAAGCGCGTCCAGCTATCTGACGACGAGCGAAGACGGCTCGCGGTCAAGGCCAAGGCTTTGGGCCGCGATGTGCTGGCCGAAGTTGCGTCCATTGCCACACCGGCAACCCTGCTGAGGTGGTACCGCTACCTCATCGCGGCGAAGTACGATGGCAGCAAGAACCGGGGCCCAGGCCGACCGCCGACAGCGAAGGACATCGCTGAACTCGTTGTACGCATCGCGCAGGAGAACCCGACCTGGGGCTACACACGCCTGCGGGGCGCACTCAAGAACCTCGGACATGAACTCGGACGCAACACC
>JBDGYW010001308.1:0-2193 GCA_039588935.1 Gemmatimonadota bacterium
CTGCTTGGTGAGTAGCACGTTGTCGGGCTTGATGTCGCGATGGACCACGCCCTTCGTGTGAGCTTCGGATAGCGCGTCCACAACATCTCTCAAAATCCTGACGGCTTCGTTGATGGGTAGCTCACCTGTGCGAGCCAACTTTTCACGAAGGGATTCACCTTCGATGTACGGCATCACGTAGTAGAGGAAGCCGTTAGCATCATCGGAGTCTATCAGAGTGAGAACATGAGGGTGTGTGAGCCGGGCAGCGATCTTGATCTCCTGGTGGAACTGCTCAGCGCCCAATGTGGCTGCCAACTCCGGCCGCAGGACTTTGACTGCAACCTTGCGTTCGTGCTTCAGGTCATCTGCCAAGTAAACGGTAGCCATGCCACCGCGACCAAGTTCCCGCTCTATTGTGTAACGATCCGCCAGGGCACGCCTCAAACGATCCAGAGAGGGGGAAGTCGCCACGTCCCCAACTTCCAACGAGCGCTCTGTTGCATTGCGCACCGGCTCCCTGCGCAACCGCTCGGCATAGGCCACCACGTCGGGTGAAGGTTCTGCAACCAGATCATCGCGCAGCAATCCCGTGTGGCGGTGGGCTTGCTCCAAGGCCTTCGCTCTGTCACCGGCCGCCTCCAACGCCCGCATCAGTCCCAAGGTCACGTGGGTGCTATACGGATCGTGCTCTTCCAAGCGACGCCACCACCCGACCGCCTCGTGCCGCTCACCGCGCTCGGCGGCCGCGTCTGCCAGCCGCTGGAGCGAGTCGGCGTACGTCCTGGCCAGCCGATTCCGTGATACATCCAGCCACTGATCGAACTCGGCACTCGCCTTGGTCGCGAAACCACTCAGCAACGAGCCGCGATACAACGACACCACTCTCTCGAAGTCGCCCGCGGCTAGCGCCGTCTCGAGCGCCCACACGTCAACCGATATAGCACCCTCACTCAGGGCTACCTCGCCCTCGCCACGGGTGAGAATCGCATCCGCGCCCAACTCCCGCCGCAGCACGTGCAATGCCTGATTTAGTGCGTTGCGGGCTTGATCCTGACTCGACTCGGGCCAGAACAGACCCATCAGAATGTCCCTGCGGTGAAATCCGCGCGGTGCCCCGGCGGCGAGATACGATAGCAGGGCCACGCGCTTGGGCTGGCGCAGCAGGGTCACCAACTCCCTTCCGCCAGCGTCGCGTATGTCGACCGAACCGAGCAAACAGACTGTTATCATCGGCATAATGGGGCCGCAGCAGCGACTCCCACGCCTCTGTGAGCGCGTGTAAGGCGTGGGTAAGCGCTGTGTGGGGCCCGCGGCTTAATCTTGCACCAAAACTACGAGCCGAGATCGGCTCTCGCCAGAGACATACCCGCATCGACCTGGCAGCGAGCAGTTCTGAGGCTCCGGGCCAGCCTGAGGCAGGAGGTGCAAGATGCTACTCCCGTGCTCGTTGAATGAACAGGCACGGATCTGCTCGCTGCTGCTGATGGCTTGCCTCGTTACTGCATTTCTTCTCCCACCGGCCTCCGCCCAAGCTAATGAAGGCACCGTTCACGTTGTGCCGCCGCCTTCGATCCGCGCCGTTCGCGTTACTGACGCGATCCATTTGGACGGACGGCTCGTTGAGACAACGTGGCACATTGCAGAGCCGGCCACGGGGTTATTGCAGGTCCAGCCCAGCGAGGGTCAACTGGCGAGCCAACGCACCGAGGTCCGCTTCTCCTACGACCAGGATGCCCTCTACCTCGGCGCACGGATGTTCGACAGCCTCGGTGCAGAGGGGGTTCGGTCGAGACTGGGGCGCCGCGATCAGCATGTAGGTGCTGACAAGCTCACCATCATCTTCGATACGTTTCACGACCATCTCGGCCAGACCGTTCTCCAAGTGAACCCTTCGGGAGCGAGAGGTGATCGACTCGGTCCTGGGGGCGCAATGTTGGACGCCTCATGGGATCCCATTTGGGAAGTGGAAACTCGGATCGATTCGCTTGGCTGGACCGCCGAGGCCAGGATCCCGTTTTCTCAGCTGCGGTTCCACCCCCGAGACTCAGCACAGACGTGGGGGTTGCAGATCGCTCGAGAGGTGACTCGCCTGAGTGAGTCGTCACAATGGGCGTTTTGGCGGTTGAACGAAGTGGGCGGCCCTCAGCGCTTCGGGCACCTCGAAGGGCTCGAAATTGCGGCAGCGCCTGGCAAGGCGGAGTGTTTACCCTA
>JBDGYW010001309.1:0-2193 GCA_039588935.1 Gemmatimonadota bacterium
GCTTCAGGTTGCTTTTGTTGATTTCCGCCACGACCTGGTCCTTATACTCGGGGCGGACGTTCTGGTCAATGAACTGGTTCGCCAGGTGAACCCGCTGCGGCTTGGCCGCTCCCTGCATCTTGTCGATCAGCGCTTCCGCTTCCGAGACCGTGGTCTGCGTCTCACTTGCCAGCGATTGGAGATCCTCGGAGATAAAGCCCTTGTACAAGTCCATCACGCCGGCGACCTGTGCCTGGTTCATCCCAAGCTTGTGGAACACATCGCGGGCAGCCAGGACGCGGTTGTCGGGGACATGCTCTTTGATGTCGTCGCCGATCTCGATCTGGTAGTCGCCTGCGGTCTCCGGCCGTCCGCCGGCCTTGTAGAACGCGTCCCAATCCTCCTGGGGCGAATGTTCGCCCGGAGCCGTGATGTGGTCCTTGCCAATCTGCTTCTGTGCATGGACGAGCATCTTGATCGCGCCGGGGAAATCCTTGAACGTGTTGAGGGTCTCTTCACCGCGGAGGTCTTCGGACAGCCCCTCTTTCCAGTTCTCGTTCAGGTTGCCGTCCTGGCTGAAGAACGCGAACGGGGTTCCTTCACCGCCGCCGGCATCGCCTGCGCCTGCGCCTGCACCGTCACCGGCATCACCGCCGCCGCCGAGGTCTTCCGGGAAATACAATAGTCTTAAATCGTTCATCTGTCTGTCTCCTGTTCTGAAATTGCATCGATGGGTTCTATCCGTTCCAGGTCACGGTCGATGTCGTCCATGATCCGGTTATACACGGCATTCTTGCCGAGGTTAAAATCGGTCTTCCGAGCTGAATCGGGATCAAATATATCAGTATCGGCTTTGCAGAACTTAGCCAGGTCTCGTAAGACAATCTTCCCATTCTCTGTCGCGAAGACCGATTTGTAGGCGGCGATCAACTTTTTAAATTCTTTCTCGTCGCTCATGCAACCATCTCCTGCGCCTGTTTCGCCGGGCTGCCGTCTTCAGCAGCCTGCGAGGTATCCTTGTATCCTTTCGCTGCGACCGCACCCAGTTCGGCGGCTTCGGCCCGTGCCTGGGCTTCAGCCCGTGCCTGGCGTTTCTCAGCGCGTTCCTCTTCGGTCGCCAGGTCGTCGGGGTTGACCCCGTACGCACGGCCCATCCGCTGGACGGCGCGGTCGATATTGATGTTGTCGATGGCGGTCGGCGCAAAGGCAGACAGCTCGGAGACAAACCCGGCAAACTGTTGGAACCCGCGTGCCTGGTGGTCTCGGAGCGCCAGCGCCAGCTCGCCCTTGTACTCGATATTGAGCTGGTCGCTGTCGAAGCTGGCGATGTTCCGGACCGTATCGACCTGGAGCATCTCTTCCGGCGGGATGGGGATCTCCCCGTTCCGCAGCAGCAGCATGACCGTCCGCTTGATGACCGGCGAGAACAGCCCGTTGATGAGGTTCAGCGCGGGGTTGCCGATCAGCCGGAGCGCTTCGTTCTTGCGCTCGCGGATCTCGACGGTCGTCCGGCGGTCGCCGGTCATGTTGATGAACTGGGCGAAGATATTATTATAAAACGCGCGGTGGATCTCGTTTTCCTTGCGTTCCATGTGTTTCTCTGTGATCGGGTAGCTCCCGATGGCGTTACTGGCGATCGGGGCGATCGAGCCGATCTTGGCAACCCGGTTCTGAGCGCCTGGGGTCACGCGGACACGACCCTCAAAGCTGGAGTCAACTTCCAGCGGGGGGTTGTTCCACTTGTTACCGCTGTCGGTCAGGTTGATTTCCATCTGCTGGGCCTGCCGGACGGCCGGTAAAATCATCGTACCCTGACCGCGACCCCAGGGTTCGGAGGAGGATTTCTTCCAGAAAGCAACGGCATTGGGGAACTCCGGAAACCCGGATTCCTCGACAAGTGACTGTTCGTTGACATTAATAACCGTGGACTCGAACGGCATATTCGCCGGATCCGGCCGGGAGAGGTTCCGCTTTTTCCGCGGGCGGATGACATGGATGAACCAGAACTTGTTCGCCGTCTGGGTCTTATCCTTGGTCGCGTTGGCGATTTCCTTGCCCGCCTTGTCGCCCCAGAGCCCGTACGCCTGGTGGGCGGTATAGGGGAACTTGCGGTAGAGGGTATCGACGATACCGGCCGCGTTGGTCTTGATCTGGTAGCTGCCGATCGGCTCCGAGCGGTAATTCAGCTTCAGCATCTCCAGGTTGTACTCACTG
>JBDGYW010001310.1:0-2190 GCA_039588935.1 Gemmatimonadota bacterium
GTCATTGACGGACATGCCTTTGCGCAAGGAGTGTATGTGGTCAGTGTAATCAGCGGTTCCCGCGCACGTTCCACGCCGCTGATTATTCTCCCGTAACGAATACCCTCTCTTTGAAAGCATAGTGGATAACGGAGCTTTGCGACATAGCTACGTGTGCAAGGAGACTGAAATGAGGTTTCGGCGCTGTTCCAATCACGTGCGAGTGCATGTGTTTGCCGTATGCTTTGTGATGGCAACGCTGGCTTTGCCTCTTCAGGGCAACGAGACCATGACGGTCACGGTACACAGCGGAGCGCGGCATACGTTCCTCGGATGGGGCGCCAACCACTTCGACATCGATCCTCCGCTCTCCTACCTCGAGCTTCCCGAAGGCCCGCGCAAGAAGATGATCCGGCACATGTGGCACTCCGACGACCTGGGATTCAAGTGGCTCAGGATCCCGCACAACGCCGAACAGCCGGTCGACAGGTTCAGGCTGTGGTACAGCCTTTATATCAACGACGTTCTTGAAGTGAATCCCGGGATGGAAGTGCTCTACAATCCGGTTGGATTTGTCGGCGATGTGAAGACGTACGTGAGCATGCATTGCCGGACGATGGACACTCTCAAGAAGGTTGACAACATCCCCATCACCTACACGGGTGTCTCAAACGAGCCCAACAACACGGTGCATACCGGCGTGGAGCTGGACAAGAACGAGATGTGCGATCTGATTCTCCTCTTTCGTGACACCCTCGACTTCCTCGGCCTGCAGGACGTTAAGATCATCGCGCCGGAAGCCTCCAACACGGGCGACAGCTGGTCGAACCAGGCAATCGAACAAATCACGTCGTCCGATTGCGGAGCAGCAGACAAGCTCGACGGTTACGCAATACACTCGTACAACATGGGGATGACCAAAGGGTGGTCGGACTGGATAGGGCCCATGGAGACGGGCAAGGAGTTGTGGCAGACAGAGTCGAGTAATACCCTGCAGAAGGAGGTCTTCATCGACAGCGCAAAGGGCGCGGAGACCTCCGCGAGGTTCCTCAGCGACGTGAACCTTGGGGTGCAGAAGTGGCTCTACTGGAAAGGAATCAGCTCCTTTACCAGTTACGACAACGGCTCGGTTGTCATAGGGTTCAATCATATCAGCGGTGAATACCGGCCGTTTCTGAAGTTCTACTACATCCGCAAGCTCGTGCGCACATTTGACATGGGCTGCGTCATGAGGCTCGCGTCCACAAGCATGGACAGTGTCGACAGATACAAGTGGATGGAGAACTGGTGGTGCGACGCTGCGAACACATGGAGCGACAAGAAACCGCCCATCGTTCTGGCCGCAGGCCTGAACACGAATGGCGAATGGGGCATCGGCCTGGTCAACCTCACGGGAATACCCAATCGCGAGAATTCGAACTACTTCCCCGCCGCCACGTACGACGTCGAGATCGTTGTCGAGGAGCTGGATGGGACCGGCCAGATGGATTTCCTCGTCTGGAGGTGCAACAACAGCTACAAGAACGTCTCGCCCGATGCAGATCCGGTCACGTTTGTCGATGGAAAGGCAACGGTCACTATCCGGCCGATGGAACAACTGTGCCTCCGGCCGAGTTTCAACACGACGTTCATTACTGTCGACGACGTGGCGGACGAGGAGCCGCTTCTGGGAGGATGCGGGACCGGCGTGCTCGCCGCTCTTGTGCCGCCCATGTTCCTGAAATGCAGGTTGGCGTTTCGCCGGCGGAAACGGCGTTCGGAGTCTCGGAGGCGTTAGGCGACCGGCCTGAGCGCTGAGAATCGCGAGAGAGGAACCAATCATGCTGCCATACCTTCGAAAAACCGCTGCAATCGCACTGGCGGCCACGTGGTGTGGTACAGCTGTGCATGCGGAGGAAGCGGGGATGAAGATCGACTTCTCCGCAAATATGTACTTCCGCATGACCCGCATCGTGAACAGCACCGCGCACACGGTACTCGACGATCCCGGCACGTTCTTTCTGGACGGGGCGTGGCTCGAGAGCGTGGGCGGCGGCCTGTATGCCACGGCGTACGTCACCGACCGCCTGAAAATCTCAACCGGCCTCGGCGGGCATATCTGGTCTCCCGCGCAGACCGTAACATCACGCATCGAGTGGCTCGGCAGAAAGGAGAACGCCTGGGTCTCGGTTTCGTCCGCCGCGCTCACGCTTGGAAACCTGGATCGCCCCT
>JBDGYW010001311.1:0-2190 GCA_039588935.1 Gemmatimonadota bacterium
GTGGACATCTCGGCGTCGCCCGCGGAGGTGGTGCCGATTGGGACCGATGTGACGTTGACGATTACGGAAGAGAACATCGGTGACTGCAATCTGGCCGACCCTTGCGTTGTGCTGGAGCCGCTTGGCCTGACTCTGACCAAGGCCTCGCCACACTATGACAGTGGGGACGATGATGGTGACGGTGAGCTGGACGTTTACGAGCAGTGGACTTGGACTGTGGCCGATGAGGATGTGAACGATACCAGGACTTACACGGCCACCGGCCATGGAATTGACCCATTAGGCAATGACGTGAGCTGGTGTGCGAACTGGCTCGACCCGCCCGCCGATACGCTGTGCGATGCAAACGAGCAGGACGTGGTGACGGTGAGTCTGATTTACTGCGGCACGCTGACGGCCGTCACGGCGTCGCCTATGGAGGTTTCCCCCGCTGGTACGGATGTGATGCTGATGATAGGCGAGGAGAATACGGGTGACGCCAATCTTGTTGATCCGTATGTGGAGTTGGAGCCGCTGGGATTGGTCCTGGACAAGTCGTCAGTAGAGTACAGCAGCGGGGACGATGATGGCGACGGAGAGCTGGATGTCGGTGAGACGTGGATCTGGGGCGTGACCGACGAGGACGTGAACGATACCAAGACCTATACGGTCATCGGGCACGGGACGGGTCCGCTGGGTAATGACGTGACCTGGTGTGCAAACTCGGTCGATCCGCCGGAGGATACGTACTGTGATCCTAACGAGCGGGATGAGGTGACGGTGGACGTGCTTTACTGCAGCACGCTGGTGGACATTTCGGCTTCACCAATGGAGGTTTCGCCGGTGGGCACGGATGTGAACCTGACGATTACGGAGGAGAACATCGGTGATACTCCGTTGACCGACCCGTGTGTGGTGCTGGAGCCGCTGGGTCTGACTCTTACGAAGGCCTCGTCGGAGTTTAGCGGCGGCGACGTTGATGGTAATGACGTGCTGGATGTCGGTGAGATATGGACGTGGCTCGTGGTTGACCAGGACGTGAGCGATACGAAGGTCTATACGGTCATAGGTCACGGGACAGATCCCTTGGGTAATGATGTAACGTGGTGCGAGGACTGGCTCGAGCCACCGGAGGATACGCTCTGCGATGCGAACGAGCGGGACGAGCTGACGGTAGGTGTGATTTACTGTGGGACACTGGCGGCGATTACGGCCTCGCCGATGGAAGTGACGCGCTGCGGCACGGACGTGATGCTGATGATCGGCGAGGAGAACACGGGTGACGCCAACTTGGCCAACCCTTATGTGGAATTGGAGCCGCTGGGTATAACACTGGACAAGGATTCGCCGCATTATCAAGGCGGCGACGATGATGGTGACGATGAGTTGGGTGTAGGCGAGATGTGGATATGGGCTGTGATTGACACGGACGTGAACGATGCCAGGACCTACACGGTCATCGGGCACGGGACAGATCCGCTGGGCAATGACGTAACCTGGTGCGCGAACTCGCTCGATCCGCCGGATGATACTTACTGTGACCCCAACGAGCTGGATGAGGTGATGGTGGGCGTGCTCTACTGCAGCACGGTGTTGGACATTTCTGCCTCGCCGATGGACGTTTCGCCTGCGGGCACGGACGTGACGCTGACGATTACGGAGAAGAACATAGGTGACGCTGCTCTGACCGACCCGTGCGTGGTGCTCGCGCCGCTGGGCCTGACTCTTAAGAAGGGCTCGGCTGAGTATAGCGGTGGCGACAGCGATGGTAATGATGTGCTGGATGCCGGCGAGACGTGGACCTGGATTGTCGTTGATGCGGGGGTAAACAGTGATAAGACGTACACGGCAATCGGTCACGGGACGAACAAGTTGGGCAATGACGTGACGTGGTGCTCGAACCCGGCTGAGCCGCCGGGCAACACGATTTGTGATGCGAACGAGCGGGACGAGGTGACGGTGGGTGTGCTCTACTGCAGCACGGTGTTGGACATTTTGGCGTCGCCTGTGGAGGTCTCGCCCGCGGGCACGGACGTGACGCTGACGATTACAGAGGAGAACACCGGTGACTCGGCTCTAACCAACCCGCATGTGATTCTGGAGCCGCTGGGACTGACTCTCACCAAGGCGTCGGCCGAGTACAGCGGCGGTGATGTTGATGGTAATGATGTGCTGGATGCTGGTGAGACGTGGACCTGGATTGTCGTTGAT
>JBDGYW010001312.1:0-2189 GCA_039588935.1 Gemmatimonadota bacterium
CGGCTGGGAAGCGACTGACGGTCCACTATCTAGGTTTAGTTTGGTCGGCTGTCAGCGGCGCATTGGCGAACGATCAGATACTCCTAAAGATGGGGTCTACTACGCTAGGGAGTTTGGTGCCGACTTTGGTGTGGCTGCAACTGCCAATCTACGAGCGACCGTTGATTGGGGCCACCAACGAAGTTTTCTACGTCACTCTTCAGGGTGTTCCTCCTGGCAATCTCTTCGTTAACTACGCCTATCAGGAGTACGACTAATGCCTGGCTATGGCAGAAAAATACCTGGTGGAGTGGACTCTGGCTGGTCGTGGGCAGGCGGGCTTGCAACGGGGGCTGGAACAACTACGATCTTGGCTGTCGCCCCAGGTTTCCTCGTCTACATTGGCTATGCGCACGCTGTTTGGTCGGCCACCGTTGGTGACGACTGCCTGTTCAAGATAGGCAGCACCAACTTAGCGACACTGCGTTTCGGGACTGAGCCGATGGAGCTGGCGCTGTGGGAGAAGGGATGGCTAGGGGGTGATGGGGATGACTTCGCTGTGTACCTGACTCTCCCAGCGGGCAACTTGGCGGTGAACATCGCGTACAAGCTCTACACTTCGTAATGGGACTGGTTCAAGCATGGCATACGTTCGGGCGCGAGACGCTCAACTCAGGCGGGATCAAGTACTCGGTGCCTGTGATCGGGTTTCCGTACTACACACTCCTGGCGAGCAACTCTCTCTACGACGTAGGCTTCGAGTGGGACACATCCGTTCGCCCGAACGAGACCCACGAGATCCGAATGTACTGCCAGTTCGACACGAGTACTATCCCAAACGATGCAACCATCCTCCAGGTGGACTACGAGTGGAACGTATATGCCACACACGGAGCAAGCATAGGCTGGCAGATCAGGTTCCTCATTGGTACTTGGATAGGTGCGGCGTTGGACACAGGGGACTGGCACAGCTTCACAGGGTACGAAAGCACGTATACCTATGGGGGCATTCCTTCGGGGAATTATCGGATCACCCCTTCTCTTCAGGCATCAGTGATCAACAAAATAAACAAGACGGGAATGACGGATCTTCGGTATCGAGACACGAGTGTACGAGCAGCGACGACGGACCTTTGGCAGACGTTGCGGTGGACTTCCATCTACGCGAGGCTCCACTGCCTACTGGAGTACGAGCACAGATCTCATAAGGTGGCTTGGACCCCATGACCATTGGATACGACACTGGCGAATGGAAGACCATCGTTGCGAACGTCATCGGTGACGACAACGTGGGAGCGCTCGTAAACACTTGGCTGCTCCTTTCACTCAACCAGCTTGGGATGCGAAACCCAAATGTCTTCCGCAAGATCCATGTGAACAAGGCGATCGTAGCCACCGAGAACACCATCTACACCTACCCTACTCTGAGCACGGCTCCGCACATCTTTGGGATCGCGGCTGTGAACCTTCTTGATGCTAGTGATATTCAGGACGATGCTGGCTGGCTTAGACGGACGACACTTGAACGCATCTGGATGGCTGAAGATCAGTCCCGGATAGCCTCTGAAATAAGGCGTCCCTGGTTCTGGGCACCGGCTGGCGTCGTCCTGGAAGACTTTGATGCGCAGACCGGAGACGATGGGAAGCTGGGCTTCCGCATCTATCCCCAGCCCACTGGCGGCGCGTACTCCACTCGCAAGATACGGGTCACCTACTACGAATTCCCTCTCAAGGCTGACGCCTCGGATGCGACTATCGATGTCGAGGGATCGCTCGCGAAGAAGGCAGTCTTCGAGGGGCTCATGCGCTACGTCTACCTCTACGTAGGAGACGTTCCTGGGTACTTGATCGCGCGTGCAGAGCAGCGCAAAGCACTCAGCCGGTTGCGCACGAGCTTCGGGTCCATTGCTGGTCGTAAGACCGCAGTTGCCGGGGGTCGTCAATGAGCAGGATGGATGTCGCTACAATCATCTCTCATTCTCGGAACTTGATCCGGGATCTGGTGCAGCCGCAGATCAACACGCAGCTCGTCAACATCGTGTCCAACGAGCTAGCTACTGAGCTGAATGGAACTCAGGTGTTCCAGACTGTCGGTAGCATGTCTGTCACTGCGAGTGACACGAGTGCGACGATAGATCTCTCAGCGGCGGCTGGCTCGAAGTATGTTGGTGTCTCGCCGGTGGCGATCACGTTCTCCGCGAGTGGTATTC
>JBDGYW010001313.1:0-2188 GCA_039588935.1 Gemmatimonadota bacterium
TCTCTCATCCCGCAAGACTGAATTCATCGATCGGTCCGTACGTTTCATCGTCTCCCGCTTCGGCCTCAACAAGAGCAAGAGTGTCGCCGATTTCGGTTGCGGGCCCGGGCTGTACACCACCCGCCTGGCACAGTCGGGTGCCGCAGTCACGGGCATCGACTTCTCCGGACGGTCCATCCGGTATGCCCGCGAGTCGTCCAAAAGCCAGGGACTGAGCATCGATCACGTACAGGCTGATTACCTGGAGTTCGAGACGAGCAAACGCTTCGACTTGATCACCATGATCATGTGCGACTTCTGCGTGCTCGGCCCGGACCAGCGACGAAAGTTGCTCGATAAAATCCTCACCCTTCTCAAGCCCGGGGGCTCAGTGATGCTGGACGTCAACTCCCTGATCGCCTTTAACAAAAAGGAGGAGTTCAGAACCTACGCGCCCGGATTGCTGGATGGATTCTGGTCTCCGGAGCCGTACTACGGATTCCTGAGCACCTTCAAATATGAAAGAGAAAAGGTCTTGCTCGACAAGTACACCATAATCGAGGAATCCCGAACTCGGACCATCTACAACTGGATGCAGTTTTACGATCGCGACTCGCTCAGGACGGAAATCGAAGGCCGAGATCTGGCGGTCGAAGAGTTCCTGGCAGACGTTGCCGGTGCGGCCTTCGACCCCGGATCCGACGAGTTCGCGGTCATAGCCACCAAGGCAACCGGCAAGGTAACCGGGGACGGAGGTACATGACCTCCGTCCCCGTCTTTTTCCTGGCACCCCGACTGGCGGTCAAGTGGCTTACTTCTTTATACCCCGCCTCGCGCAAACTGGAATGTAGCTTACGAATCCGGGCCGTACATCGATGCGGATGTATGAGCAGTAATAAACCGAAGGATCGCCACAATCTGTGTCTTCGACGCAGACATGCGTACAGTATTGATGGCCTTCACCTCCGCCCTGCTCGAGCAGGCAAAGGTTGCTCCAACAGGCAGCCGAACCATTCGGCCAGCAGTTATCGCCCAGCAGGCCGGTTCCAGGGCCACCGGCCTCGCACTGGAACGAGACCGCCGTGGCGTTCTCGTTGTAATACAGCTTGCAGGCCTCGCCATCCCGGCAGTGTTCGGGCAAACCACAGATGCGCCGATCGGGAATACAGATGTTGGCAGCGTCTATTATCGGCTGCCCGAACATATCGTTGCCCAGGTAGAAGGGTTGGGTCTTGCAGGTGAAGTTGCGAGCGCAGTTGTTGCCGACGCACAGGTAGCCGAGATCGCAGTCGTCGTCCGTCGAACACGCTCCATCGGGGAAGCTCGGGCAGTCGCCGTCGTTTATGCAGACGCCCAGGCAGTATCCCGGGTAGTCGAAGCAGGTACCAGCGCAGCACTGCGTGCCATTTGTGCAATCTTGTCCGGTATTGGGATCTCCAGTACCCGCGCCCCAGTAGCAGATGGATTCCAGGTAGTCGCCGCTCTGGCTGATGAACAACTGGCAACACTCGCCGTCAGGGCAGTCTGCTTCGCGATTGCAGGAATCGATATCCAGGATACAGGCTGGTATGTCGTGAGGTTGTGCATGGAGGTCGGGTATTGGCACCGTTTGGCAGGAATAGCCCTGGACACAATCAGCCCTTGTGCGGCAGATTGCCGAACAGGTGCCTTCCTGGCCGCTGCAGAGCTGGTCGCCGCAGACACAGAGATTGTTTTCACAGTCGGAGTTCTGGGTGCAGGTTTCTCCGGGAATCCCGCCTCCGCTAATGGGATTGCGGCACACGGTGATGACATCATCGTCAAGCTGACGGTAGCTGCACACTCTGTCAGGAGCGCACTCGGTCGAACATCCGCAGCTTGTCTCTCCAAGGTTTTCGGGAGCACAGGACTGGATGTCTCCCTGGGTCCCTTGTCCGTCGTTGTAATTGACCGTCTGGCAAGTCATAGCGATGAAAGAGTCGCAATGCTGTTGAGTGGAACAGATCGCTCCACAGTAGTTGTCAATGCAAAGTGAGTTGACGCAATTCAGGCTCGTTGCCGAATTGCAGTAGTAACCCGGTTCACGACCACCCGGAACCGTGTTCACGCACTTTGTTTCGGGCACACCGGCGCTCCCCACGACTCCACAAAGTTGACCGTTCTGGGTGCACTCGGGCTGGAAGTGAATAGTGCAGTCGGCCGTACCGCTGATTGGCGTGAACCGGAAGCT
>JBDGYW010001314.1:0-2188 GCA_039588935.1 Gemmatimonadota bacterium
CACTAACTGCGCCATCATAGGGAATTCGGCAGGCGCCGACGGCGGTGGCCTGCATGACTTCGAGAGCTTAATCACTAACTGTGCCATCATAGGCAACTCGGCAGATTTCGAAGGGGGTGGAGGATACACTAACGACGACTTTACCATGACCAACTGTACCCTCGCTGACAACTGGGCCACCAATCGAGGAGGTGGATTATGCATGCGTGAGGACTCCAGCGCGACGTTGGCCAACACCATCTTCTGGGGCAACACGGCGGCAACAGACGGCAACGAGATAGCTTTAGCAGACACGTCTACAGTTGATATCAACTACTGCGACGTCAGGGGCGGACAGACGGAGATATACAACGGTGGTGCCGGGACTGTCAACTGGGGTCCGGGGAACATCGAGACCGACCCGTGCTTTGTTGCACCGGGCTATTGGGGTGACGTCAATGATACAAATACTCCTGTCGAGCCGAACGGCCCAAATGCCGTGTGGGTAGATGGTGACTATCATTTGTTGGCCGGTTCGCCCTGCATCGATGCCGGCGATAACAACAGTGTACCACCAGATACAAGCGACCTCGACGGAGACGCGAATACAACCGAGCCTATTCCATGGGACCTCGATGGAAATCCGCGATTCGTGGACGGAGACAGTGACGGCAACTCAGTAGTTGATATGGGCGCCTACGAGCGCAGAGACCCAATTTACGTTGACACGGATGCGCCTGGGCCGGTGCACGACGGCTCGAGCTGGGCCAATGCCTACAAATACCTGCAGGATGCGCTGGCCGAGGCAAATTCGCTTGGTCTGCCCGTCCGAATCCGGGTCGCCCAAGGCACTTACACACCAGACACTAACTCCGCTGACCCCAATGGCAGCGGCGACCGCACCGCCACGTTTGAGTTGATAAATGCGGTGACTATCAAAGGCGGCTACGCCGGCTTCGGCGAACCAAACTCCAATGCCCGAGATTTCCACCAGTACGAGGCCGTTCTCAGCGGCGACCTCGACGGCAATGATGTCGACGTGAACGACCCTTGTGACCTCTTCACCGAACCGAACCGCGCCGAAAACAGCTACCACGTCGTAACGGGAAGCGGAACCGACGAAACCGCGACACTCGACGGTTTCACGATCATCGCCGGCAACGCCGACGGGCCGGCGCAGGACCATCAAAACTGTGGCGGCGGGATGCACAATTCCATTGGCAGTCCTATGGTGACCAACTGTGTTTTCACCCAGAACTCAGCCATATTCGGCGGTGGAATCTACAATGGCGACAGCGGACCCACCCTAATAAACTGTTCCTTCAAGAGTAATGCCGCCGGCAACGCCGGCGGTGGTATCTACAACATAGATACCAACAGCCCCGTCCTGATAAGCTGTATCTTCAGCGGCAACCTTACGATCTACGAAGGCGGCGGAATTGCCCACTACTCCGACAATCCCACCACCATGACCAACTGCATTTTCACCGGAAACTCCGCAGGCACCTGTGGGGCTGGAATGCTCAATGAAGGAGGCCCTGTGGAACTCGTCAACTGCACCTTCAGCCAGAACTCCGCCCTTGCCCAGGGCGGTGGAATGTGCAACTGGGGAGGAAACAGCACACTGACCAACTGCATTCTCTGGGACAATGCCGCCCCCGAGGGAGCACAGATATATGACGATGGATTCAGTCCCCCGATTGTCAGCTACTGCGATATACAGGGAGGCTGGCCTGGTGCCAACAATCTCGACGAAGACCCGCGGTTCGTGGACGCCAATGGGCCCGACAACGTGGCCGGAACCGATGACGACAATCTCAGGCTTTTGTTCGGCTCGCCGTGTGTTGATGCCGGCGACAACAACAGCCTTCCCCCGGACACTTATGACCTGGACGGCGACGGCAACACGACCGAACCTATCCCGTTTGACCTCGACGCCAATTCCCGTATGCTTGACGGAGACAACGACGGTTACGTGGTGGTTGATATGGGCGCTTATGAGGCAGAGGCGCCGCCGATAGTTGAAGTGCCCATGAAGTTCACGCCCCAGGCACTGAACCCCTGCAGCAAAGGCAAAGTCTATGCGCATTTTGTCTGGCCGCAAGGTAGTGTCGACGGTGAAGTCACTGATACACCTGCCACGCTGAAGCTGCCGGGCACCGAGGTCGTCTCGGAAAACATAAAAGTCGTTACCGATGCACACGGCCTG
>JBDGYW010001315.1:0-2186 GCA_039588935.1 Gemmatimonadota bacterium
GAGCGGCCTGAGCCCCGACCCGACTGCCCGCATTGCGGAGGGAGAGGATGGTACGAAGTGACCGAGACGGGTACGGAGCACGATTCAGACGGAAACCCAGTGCCGATACCCGTCAGAGGCCAGGAACAGTGCCGGTGCCACTTGGAGCCCCCACCCGACGAAAGCGCCGAGCGGCCTGAGCCCTCCCTGCCACTGCGCCACCCCAACCAAACACAGACGGGGCGTAGGCTGGAGATTGAAAACGACCCACGCTCTCGTCCCGAGCAGCCTGAGGAATGATCGATGAGAGACACTAGTATTGCGGCATACCGCTACATCATGGCGTCAGGGATTCTCGGCAAAGCCTTGACCCGCACTTATGACATCCTCTACGCGGACGGTCCCCTCGCTCAGTTCGAGCTGGGCGGGTACTCCGCCTGCACCGGCTCGGGCAATACGCTCAACAAGCGGGTCTCGGAGTTGGAACGCTGGGGAGTAGTTCGGTGGGTCGGAGAGAAGATCAACCCTCGGACCGGCAGGGTGTGCATGTTGTGGGACGTTACGAGCAAGATCCCGCAGCAGACAGACGAGCCACCGAAGAAGCCGACACGCAAAGAAATCGAGAAGGAGAATCGAGAGTTGACGGCAGAAGTTGAAGTGCTGAAGCGTAAGGTTCGCCAGTTAGAGGAACAGACGGGCGCTCAGCAGAGCTTCTTCTAGGAGCATTGAGGTGACAATTCTCAGGACAATCGTCGGTGGGCTGATCGGGATCATCGGAGTGTGGTGCGTCGCGCTTGGGGTATTGCTGATGTGCTTTGCACTCTGGCTCTACCCCAACGGGACGCTGGGTGCCGTTCTCGGCTGTCTGGCGGAGGGCGTA
Source organism: Gemmatimonadota bacterium (assembly GCA_039588935.1). GTDB lineage: Bacteria > Gemmatimonadota > Gemmatimonadetes > Gemmatimonadales > GWC2-71-9 > JBDGYW01. The sequence goes on from JBDGYW010001315.1 coordinate 860, forward strand.
GACCAGGAGAACCTGGAGAAGCGACGAGCCGCCTTCACGGAGGCTGACCCCCCCGAACCACCCGAGTGACGGCCCGCCGCTTCAGATCATCCACTCAGGCTGCGGCATGTTATGGCGGCATGTCTCGCCTGCATCTGTGCCGCAGCTATCCCACGCACTGAAGTTGCCGCCGAACCATACGCCGAAGTGGTACACGTAGCGCATCCAACGCCAGCGGAACGGGAGTGAGAATTGGATGTTCCGTTTCAACTCCCTATCGGCGTAGAGCTTCATGCCGTAGGTCATCGTCCCGGGATCATGGCAGCGCGTGCAGTAACGCCAGTCGTGAATTCGGCAGGCCCAGCGGAACTCGAAACCGAACCATCCATCTGGACTGTTCGAGCAGCCGTCGTCAACGAACCGCTTGGGGATCTGGCGTAGTACCTCCTTCGCCACTCCGGAGATTGGATACTGCCGTCGCCAGTCAGCCATCTTACTTCTCCTTGTCGTAGGTCCAGACCCAAGGGGTGAGCTCTTCCCCGACATGAGCCCGGCGATCGAGGTGAACGAACCGCCTGGAAACCGGCCCATGCTGCCGCATCCCGATCCCCTTCCAGCCGAGCTGGAGAGCATGGAACAGAAGCCACCAGGCATCACTGCCGTGGACGCCTATATCGGCCGCCCCAACGCGATGCGCGCCTCGCCCTCCAAGTGAGCGGTCGTGGGCAGCGCACCGGGCGGCACTATTGACGTGCATCGGTGCCCCGTACGCCACACGTAACTCTTCAAGGTCGGCCTGGAACTCCTGACTGGGCAGCAATCCGCAGCCGTCGCCGCAGCACAGTTCGTCGTCTGTGAAGTGCTCAGTTGCCAAGGGGAAGTCCTGCCATGTATCGACGGATTACCGTCACTGCTTCGATCGCACTCTGTGCCTTCCACGACTCCACGGCCTGGCAGTTCGTCTTCGTGGTCTGGTTGACGAGCACATAGGTTCCGTCCGCAGCTTCCCAGCAGCCGGAACCGTACCAGACCAGGAGTCCAGCGTTCGACGAAAGCGCCGACACGAGAACCAGTGCCGAGAGGAGAACGAGAAGCAGCCCGAGATATCGCATCAGTTCGCCTGAATGCGTGCTGGTCCGATCTTCCGTGTTCCGCCTCCGCCACCTCTCTGGCTGGGTGAGACAGGAGGTGGGTATTCGCCATTCCCGTTCCCGGCGCTCAGTGGAGTACAGGGCTCATCATCGAGCCGAATCTGCGCGGGGAGCTTACAGATATCCGCGCCATCGCAGGTCTCCGTCGCCGAACAGTCTGCATCGACAGCGCAGCTCTCTCCACCCACCGAGCACGT
>JBDGYW010001316.1:0-2185 GCA_039588935.1 Gemmatimonadota bacterium
ACACTCCCCAGCGCATAGACATCGGTGCGGGCATCGAGGTTCCGGTCGCCCGTCGCCTGCTCGGGACTCATGTACGAGGGCGTGCCCAGCGACAACCCGGTTTCCGTGACGCGGTCGCCCGCCCCGCGGCTCACCGCGAGGGCGATGCCGAAATCCGCCACCATGGGGGAGCCCTCATGCATCAGGATGTTTTCCGGCTTGATGTCCCGATGGATCACGTCACGCCGGTGCGCGTAGTCGAGCGCGTCTGCCACCGTCCCGGCGATCTTCACCGCCTCGTCGATGGCGAGCTGGCTCTCGCGGTTGATCTTCTCCCGCAGGGATTCCCCCTCCACGGACGGCATCACGTAGTAGAGGATCCCTTCTGTACCACCCGAGTCGTAGAGCTGTACGATGTTCGGGTGGAGCAGATTAGCGGTGACGCGGATCTCGGTGAGAAATCGTTCGGTACCGATGACGGCCGCCAGTTCCGGCCGCAGTACCTTCACGGCGACTTTCCGCTGGTGCTTCAGATCTTCGGCGAGGTACACCGTCGCCATCCCGCCCTCGCCCAGGGCGTGGTCGATCTCGTACCGGTCCACGAGCGCGGCCTGTAGAACCCGCAGTTGGTCGGCCATGGCTGCCTACTGTCTTGGGGACGTGCTTTCGATGCGCTGCCCAACGTTAGGAGAGTGTGAAGAACTTATTAAAGACGATCGTCGGTCGGGGCCATCATCTGGGGCTGCTTGGGATCCATTCCGTAGACGCGCTGCAACGCGTCGTAGAGGTCCGGGCGGCGCTTGTGCAGTTGACGTGGCTTTTCGAAGAAGGCCTCGGTGGCAACTGCAAAGAACTCCGCCTTGTTGGTGGCCCCGTACTCCCGCATAACGGTTTTGCGCCGCTTCTTGAGCGCCTTTCGCAACAAGCCCAGATGCCGTTCCAGGACATCAGCCCAGACACGAATGGCGTGCCCCTCCGCTATCGGCGCGACGCCATCTGCCGCACCGTCCAGAAAATCGAGTTGATGGGCAAACTCGTGCAAAATGACGTTGCGACCATCGAACGCGTTGCGCGCACCATGTAGGGCGTGATTCCACGCCAGGACCACTATGCCCCGACTCCAGGCCTCCCCGGCGTTCCACTGCACGCCCTCTTCCTTCCACCCACCGGAGTGCGCTACGGTCTCAGTCTTGCGATACGGTGTTGGGTAGAGCAATACGGTCCGAAGACCCGGGTAACATCCTGCATCGATGCCGAGGAGCAAAACGCAAGCCTGCGCCGCCACCGTAACGCGAATCTCCTCGGTAACCTCGAGTCCGCCACATCCCTCAATGTGTTTGTCATGCAAGAATAGCTGTGTAAGTCGGAGAAGCCGCGTGAGTTGGTCGGGCGGTAGCTTGCGTGTGAGAGGCACGTTGCGATAGATGATCGCATGCCACGTCTCGGGTATCGGCTCGGCGCGGAACACAAGGGGCCGGTGCCACCTGATCCGCAACAGGAGGCGCGAAAGCGCAATGTACGCCACGGCGATGAGGGCCGCTGCAGCGAGCACGAGGAGCACTGGTTCCATCACACGCGGCGCCACTCGATGTGGAGGTCAGCCATCCCATAATGTACATACGTTGGATGTATCACCACGAGGACCCCGGTTGCGCTGTCCAACGGTTTGCGGGCACGGGGTCTGACAACGAAGATCTTCGTTGACACTACCGGGAGGGTGTGATACTAACCACGAGGAAGTTCGTATTCAGTCAGCCCAACCCGATTTGACGGATGTTTGATGTGACGCCAGGCTGAGTGGCGATCCCAGGCATTAGGCCGTGCGGTTGGCGGAGCGGCAGCGCAAGCTCACGGCGGCAGGAACTCAATCGCCACCGGCTTCAGCCCACCGCGTAGGGGAGTAGGTGTATCTCTCAAGCGACGGGGAGAAGTCCAGAATTTCCTGAAGAGGAACAGAGGGTAACATGTACGCATTGGCAATCAATGGCAGTCCGAGAAAAGGCGGGAACACGGAAACACTGCTCAACGCAGCCCTGGTGCCCTTGTCCACAACCGGCTGGGAGACGGAACTGGTTCAGGTGGGCGGCAAGAAGATCGAAGGGTGCAAGGCGTGCTATAAGTGTTGGGAGAAGAGGGATCTGGAATGCGTTCAAAAGAAGGACATCTTCAACGATGTCATGGCCAAGGTCGTCAAGGCCGATGCCCT
>JBDGYW010001317.1:0-2184 GCA_039588935.1 Gemmatimonadota bacterium
CCTTAATTTGCGCAAGGAGGTTTGTAAACTCGCCATCGTCTACAAAGTGAATGCCGATGGCACTATCGTCAGGGAGAAGCTTGGATTCTAGAATATAGGTTAAGCTGCGGACGATCTTCCGCCCGAGCCTTATCAGGCTGTCCTCAGGAACCGGGATGGTGACATATTTGTCGTAAGCGATGCCCGGTCGTGGACCGAAGTTCGGGAAAAGCCCTTCCTTGGGTGGTTCATCTGAAACTGTCACTTCCTTGCGCAGTTTGTCTCGAATGGCTGCCCGTGCGCGTTTGTCCCGATCGTTCTTCGCGTGCTGGGGCCGAATGCTGCGAAGCGCCTTCCCGGGAATGCCAGCCGCTGCAAGTTCGTCGCGCCCCAAACAAAGACCGAGTCGCCTGAGGAGGTCGTCCTCAAGGGCTCCGTGGGAGCTGTTACACGGTACGCAGGAAGGCACCTTCCACTTCTCCAAGTTGGGAGGAGTGGTATCTGGATACCACGCTTCGGGGAAGACATGGTCCATGTTACAATCATGTACTTCCTTACAGCAGTGGACACACACTCCCGATTTCGGTCTTCGCTTCATTCTGGAATGAGCTCAATCTTCCTCATTGTCTCGTGTCGCCTACCTTGTGCGAGCCCGGACGCCAGTCCGCTGCGAGTGTGCCGCACGCCGTCAGGTGCAGGCGGTTATGCCGCGCCGCCCTCCCGGTAGAGCGGAGAGCGTTGTATTGGCCCGGGTGTTTCCGACCGCGCCCCTTGAGTCGACTTCGCTGATCTGACATCTCCCCGGTGGCCTCAGTTGCGGCGCTTGCGGATGCCGGACACCCAGTTCTCCAGCGCGTCGATATCAGCGTTGAGAACGTCCGGCCCCGGAACCTCGGCCCGTGCCGCCGCAGCCTGGTCATGGCCGGGCAGCCACTTTGAGCACTTCGTCATGGCGGCATCCAGAATCATACAATCGTCTTCCGTGATGTCTGCGATCCTGATGATTTGCTGTGTTTGAACACCGGGTCGAAACCGTTCCACAACGCCCCCGAGAAGGACTTCTTCAAGGCCGCGTTCCCAGGCTTCGCGCAGCAAGCCATAGATGTAGCTTGCCTCCTTCTCGTAGGCAGACTGGTGCCCGTCGCGGTATAGCTTCTCCGCGTCCTGCCACGCATTCTTCAAGTATCCGATCTTCTTCTTGACCGGTAACGCGACCCACGGCAATTCCTCCGCGCAGACGCCCGCTCCCTTGGACAGTTGCCGGACGTGCTGGTCAACCTGCTCGACGCCCAGCTTATCGGAGAACTGCTTGAGGAGCAGCAGGAAAACGATGTCGTGCGTAAAGACGATGACCTGGCGGGTCTTCGCCTCTGCGACAAGCCTGCGCGCAACGCCCTCGCGCCATTTGTAATCGAGCGATGACACGGGATCATCGAACACGATTCCGGAGGGATCATCCGCCGTGCTGAGTTCGGCAAAGAAGGCGGCGATGGACAGGCAGCGCTGCTCGCCTTCGCTGACGACCTTTGGCAGTTCAACGCCGGGTGCGCGGGTCAGGATGAGTTTGTGATAGAGGATTCCTTGCTCGCCGCCGATGTCCTTCAACTCGACCTCGACCTGCCAGAATGCAAGGCGGCGTAGTTCATCCTGAAAGCTTTTCTTGAGTTTTTGCGTGACGGCTGTTTTCGTTACGGTCGTGCTCTTTTGCGTGATGGCATGGGTCTTCGTATCGTTGAGGCACAGCTCATAGGCAGCCACTTTCTTCCTTCGCTCGATCTCGACCAGCACCTGCTGTTCATGCTTTGCGAGGAGCTTGCGGGCGCGCAATTCCTGTACCTCCGCCGTCATGGATTTCCTCTGTTCGTCGTTGGAACTGGTCTGTAGTGTCCTGACCCGCTCTTCAAATTGTCCGGCGAGCGCGTCGGCCTCCTGCCAGACGGACGCCAATGTGGGAAGAGCGGATGGGCGCTCCTGCCCGGATGACAGCGCCTCGATGACGGCCTTCCTTCGGGTTTCGCTTACGGCAAGAGCAGCGGATACAGCATCCGCTAGAGATTCGTGCTCGATGCGGATTTCCTTGATCGTCTCCTCCGCGACCTCGTTCGTCGTCTTGAGATCGACAACACTCTTGTGCAGCCGTGCAGATCTTTCTCTCGCTTCCCGGAGTTCCCGTTCGGTTGTCGAAGCAACGAACGCCTCGAACTG
>JBDGYW010001318.1:0-2183 GCA_039588935.1 Gemmatimonadota bacterium
TGCCTGATAGCTACCGAGTGCGGTGACCACCGACGCAAAAGCGGGAAATCTGCGCTCAGCATCGAGCCATGCACCAACGCCTCGATTCCGTCGGCACACTCTTATATAAGGAATACGACCGATGCTCATCGAAATACGACGCTGTGCTGCAAACCGCGCAGCGTGGCGCGGCGCATTCTTGAAGAGTCAACCGAACAGAGGCCGAACCAACCTGGCGGCTGTTCCAACCGATGCCAATCTTGCCAGGGTAGCATGCGGCCAGCACGTTTCATGTAGTTGAGAGCCGAAGCGAATCGCCAACGGAGCAAGAGATCCCGTGCGCCACGGAACCGCGACGCGAACCCGTACGGAGCCATTCCGAACTGGCTTGCTCCTCCTCGTCAGTCTTGCCCCATGACCGACGGAGATCTCTCTTGTCCATCATGAACCCGTCCGCCGATCACATGCGACTGGTCAAGAGGACCGTGGCGCGCGATCCTGTTGCGCTTGCCCACCTCTACGATCTTTTTGGCGATGTCGTGTACCGGGTGGCCTACCGCATGATGGAATGTCCCGAGGACGCCGAAGACATTGTCCAGGACGTCTTTCTCGGACTCCCTACGGCGCTGGAGACATTCGAAAACCGAGGTAGTCTCGAAGGCTGGATCAGGCGGGTAACGGTGCGTACCGTGTTGATGAAACTGCGAAGCCAGCGCAGCCGGAAACAGGTTTTCCTCAAGTATGCCGCCACGGCGCTCGCCCGTTTCACGAAACCATCGCTCGACGACCATATTACATTCGAAACGTTGTTGGCTGAATTGCCCGAGTCGCAGCGAGTCGTCCTCGTCCTCAGACTCGAGGGATACACACACGGCGAAATAAGTCGTGCGCTCGGGATCAGTGTGAGCAGTGCCAAGATGCGGTATCACCGGGCCTGCAAGCGCATTCGCCCGTTGCTCTTGGGGTTAGATGCTTCATCCAGACATCACGATACTCGTTGACTACGCGATCGGTGCGGAGCCTGACGGTAGTCGCCGATCAGTCGCTCGACACCTCGCGAAGTGCGCCAAATGCCGGCGCACCGTCGTCGCGACGCGCAAGTGGATCAAGGAGGACAGACGGGCACCATCCACCAAGCCTCCAACGGAACTGCGGTCCAGGATCTTGCAGGCCGCCCGCGAGGGTTCGCATGTAATCCTCCCCGTAAGCGATCCACTGCCTCGACGGGCGAAGTGGGTGCGTCTGGGTGGCACTGCCGCCGTGGGCCTTTTGTTGGCCGCCGGCATCTTGATGACCGTACAAATGACCGAAGCGGGAGCTGAGCGTAGCATGCTCACGTTCGCAAGCCAGGAGCTGGTGCCCAATGAAGAGATGTCGGTGACCTACCACAGTACCGGGATGTTCGCCGGTCTGGATAGCCTGATTCTCCGGGCTCGATATCGTACCGCCGAGGACGAGCCGTACGATCCGGACGTCCGGCATGTGACTGCCGCTGTCCTTCACCGCGTCGACGACCGGGCGTTCCGCGGAGTGTTTCGGCCGTCGGCGGATGCCGTGTACGCGGCCTTCGCGGTTGAAGACCCGGCCCAGGGATTGATTGACACCAACCGGGGGGCGTTCTGGGAACTCCTTGCATACACAGAGGGCCAGCCGTCGTACGAGGCCCTGCGGCAGAAACAGCATGACTTGACCGGTCGTAGCTGGAGAGAGCTCTATCACACTACTCGACTCAAGGTGGCGTTATATCCGGAGAACCCCCTTGCTTGGACAGACAAACAAGCGGTCGAGCAAGGCTCACTCGTGCCCGTGTTGACCGACAGCATCCGTTCAGAATACCTGAGGCAACTGCGGCTGCTGGATCTGCGATGGGAATCGGAAGGTGCCACGCTTCAGGACGGCGATGTGCTCGCTGGGATGTACTTGTTGGCCGGGTCGGTAGAGGGCAGGAATTCTCCGCTGGCGCGAAAATGGAGAACTCGCCTTCTGCAGAATGCACCTCGACACCCCACCGCAATTCAGGAGGCGATTCGCCATGTGCGAACGACAGAGGATCTTCCACGACGGCTGGCTGACTTTGAGACCCTCTGGACAGAGATTGGACCGAACGGAAACCTCGCCAGCGTAGCGTTCCTGACCGCCCTGGCGGGTGACCAGCCGTCGGTCCTCCTCAGATGGGCTGTACGGCTGGCGATGTCGAGGCCAGT
>JBDGYW010001319.1:0-2182 GCA_039588935.1 Gemmatimonadota bacterium
TTCGCTGCCCTGGTATCACTCGTGGTCTTCCCCGATCTGCCGCTCGCCAGTGCCGAGGTGGGCTATGCGAAGCTCATTGTCACGCTTCTTCCCTCCGGCCTGCTCGGGCTCATGCTGGCCTCGCTCATCGCGGCATTCATGTCGACCGTCGACACCCACATCAACTACGGCGCTTCATTCATGGTGAACGATCTCTACCGACGCTTCTGGGTGCGTCATGCCTCGCCCGTCCACTACGTGCGCACGGCCCAGGTGTCCACGGCAATCATGCTTGGCATCGCCGTGCTCTGCGCGTACAACATGAACTCCGTCGGCGGCGCCTGGTACTACATGTCGATGCTGACGGCGGGTTACGGCATTGTTGCGGTCGCGCGCTGGTTCTGGTGGCGGATAAACGCGTGGTCCGAGATCTCCGCCCTGCTGGCATCGCTTGTGGGAAGCACCGTGCTGGAACCCAAGATTGCACGGCTGTGCGGATACTGGGAAGCTATCAGGCGAATCGGCTGGCAATGTGATCTCGCGCTGTCTGGCCAGCGGTATCACATGAACGTGACGCTCGATAAGTGGCAGTACAGATTCTGCGCGGTTGTTCTGGTGTGTACCGCCACATGGCTGACCGTCACGTTTCTCACCCGTCCGACGTCGGAACACCGATTGGCCGCATTCTGTCGCAAGGTCCGCCCTTTCCCGCATTTCTGGAAGCCAATCGCGGCCAACCATCCCGACATCGACTGGAACCGGAACCTGGCTCGAGTTGCCGTGCAATGGGTCCTCGGGATTGTTGCCACATTCGCATTCTGCTTCGGGATGGGCCACTTGCTGTTTCTACGTCTCGGGCTTGGCCTTTCGCTCCTGGCTTGCTCCGCAGCCGCAATGTACGTTCTCCTCAGGCCATCCAACCGCCACACGATCGGCGCATAGAGTCTGTCCAGGATGTTGACATTGAGGCAGGGGTCTCGTCGGGATGTGTCTGAATTGTGTTAAAGGGTTGCACCGCAAGAAGGGTGATGTATTTTAACAACCTGCTTTTTGGGGCATAGAGGCGGCTGAGGGAGGCGATTATGAACATACTGCGAATGAGCGCAATATTACTTGTGGTGCTTGCGTCTGCCGCGCCGCGTGCCGAGGAGGGGGCGGCGCAGGGGGGCCGTGGTGGCAAGACACTCGACAACATCATTTTGGGCGGCACCTATCGCATGAGCCTCACCACCGGCGACGTGTTGGAGGGCGTGGTGGAGTCAAAGGATGATTCGTCGCTCGTTCTCGAAAGCGAAGGCAAGCCGTACACGTTCAAGGGAACCCTCATTCGAGAGTACGTGCTGCTCGTGCCTCCAAGCGGCCTCGCAAGGCAGAAGGGTGACGAAGCGGAAGAAGGAATAGCTGAGGCAGAGATCATCTCCTACGATGAGCTGCTCAAGCGAGGCACTTCAGCCGGACTGGTTGACATCCATATAGTGAACGGGGCGGTGTTCCGCGGTAAGGTCGTGTCAGTCGACCAGGAGACAACCAAGCTGGACGTAGAGGGGTCGACGATCCCGATTGCGCGAGAAGTTGTGGATCAGATAGTCACTGTCGTCGCAGTGAAGAAAGACAAGAAGAAAGCGAAGCAACCGGCCAAGCCGAAGGGGCCGTTCGATACGGTCTACGTTGTGAACCCGGAGACAGATGAGTACGGCAAACCGTTGGAGCCGATCGCCATCATTGGAGTGATTACTCGCGATGACGCGACCGGCATCGCTCTCGAAACGCCCAAGGGGCTTAAGCGGACCCTGAAACGCGATCGAATCCTGCGCGTCAACAAGCACACCGTCTCGCCGTATGAGGAGAAGATCAAACGGTACGCTGCGCCTTTGTTCTGCCCAAAAGACATGATCATCGTCGACCTTCCGCCCGGCAAGCCCGACCGGCCGTTCTTCAAGGTCTGCGTCGACCGCTACGAGTACCCCAACCGCGAAGCTGCGATGCCGCAGGGCAATGCCTCCTACGAGGAAGCACAGCAGGCGTGCGAAAGCAAGGGAAAGCGGTTGTGCACTGCCGAAGAATGGCAGTGGGCGTGCAGCGGCTTCGAAGGCTACACATACCCCTACGGATGGCACTTCGAGAAGAAGCACTGCAACAGTAAGGGCGTAGGCCAGTTCGAGCCCTCCGGCTCGCGTCGCCGCTGTGTCGGCAAGTTCGGTCT
>JBDGYW010001320.1:0-2181 GCA_039588935.1 Gemmatimonadota bacterium
TCTCCACGAACTCGTCCGTGTTGTACGTCAGCGGCGTGTCGAACGTACCGATGGCGAGCGCGTGACCACTGGCGAATGTGCCGGTCATCACGATACCACCCGTGGCGTTCGTGCCGGAGAGGGTGATCCCCGTTGCGGTCGTGCCGCTTAACACCAATGCACCGGAGAGGGTCAGGTTGCCCATCTCCTCAGTTGCGCCACCCACGCCGTCGCCACCGACGTAGACCCAGTTGATGTTGGTGCCAACCGTTCTGGCGAGGAAGAGGGCCGTGTCACCCGCGTCGTTGAACGTCATCGTGGTGGTGCCAGCCAGGTCGTAGCCACCAGTAACGGTCAGGGTCAGGTCGCCGCCGTCCGTCTTGAGGCTGACGGCACAGAGCATGCCTGCTCTCGGGGCGCGAGCCAACGTCCGCGTCTCGGCAGTAGCCGTGACCACTTCGACCAGCGTCCTGTCGTTCTGGGTGTAAATCGTTCCCGCGTCTCCAGGGTCCACCATAACGAATGGGGCCTGACGCAGGTCTTTAAGGATTCTGTGAGCAGTCATGCTGCCTCTCCTGTGTGAAGGTTAACGTTGCGGGAGTTGCCCAAGCCCCCCGGCGCTGGCAAGGCTCTTACACACCTGTCCTGGACGTTAAAGTCCTGCGCCGCTCCCGCCGGGCGTGTGGCGGGAAGTTAGTATGTGTGGTAGCGGAGGCTTATTGTTGCCGTCTTTCCGCTTCCGTCTTCTATTGCCAATGCCGCCCTGATGCGGCTGTTAGCGTCTATCAACGGGGTCTGCATGGTCGCGTTAGGTATGCCACCCTTTGTGGACCCCACCGCAAACCTCGCCCGACCAACTTCTGTATCTCCTGCCCCAGAGTACAGCACCAATTCGTATGTTTTGTCTTGGGTGTTTGCGTCCTCGATAATGACTTCGTGGATGTCGAAGTCGGACGTGATAGTGCTTGCGGGCACTATCTCGGTAACCGTTCCCAGCGTCCATGTGGTGGCGTGTGTCGTCAGGGTCACACCGCCCGCCAACGTCGGGTAGACCTTCTGTGCTTTGTGGGCATGCTCTTTGAGTTGCTTCACCCCAGCATACAACGAGTCCCCATCGTGGGTGTCCGTCTTGTTCCCAATAACGTCCCGCATGGAGACGTTGGCGGTGCTGTCGGCGGCAGGTACTGACCACGCTCTTTCTATGCCCATGCCCTTCCTTCTTATACCGCCTTCAACAGCGCGCCGGTGGTGAGTGCTATCCAATACACGTACCACTTTATGACGCCGCTTGAGGGCGTGTCCGTCGTGGTGTGACGGAACTGGATGTACGTTGTGGCAGCGGGGTCTTCAACGGCGACGAACTCGTCCAGGTTCGCAGCCGCAGGCGTGCTTACTCGTGGCTGGTCCGCTGCCAGGTATTGGAGTGTGGAGGTCGCAGCAGCGTTTTTGATCAGCACCGACTCAGCCGGTGCGGCACTGAGCGTCAACGTCGTCGCCTTGGAGATGACCTCCGACGCCGATGTCGAATACAACAGGCAGTGGCAGTCGGTGTGGTTGGCGCTCAGGACGGTCGTGACCTCTCCCACCAACTGGCTGACGTAAACGGAGCCGACTACCTGGAAGATGTTGTACGACTTCGACGTGTTGCTGGCGTCGAGCGTGGTCGAGTTCGTCAGCAACCGCGAGGTTGCCACGATCTTGCGTTCAATTCCCATGTCTCATTCCTCATGCTCTTGCGAAGTACCAGCCGGTGACGCCGTCTGTTGCCGTGTCGGCGTCCACGTAGAAGCCGTCGAGGTCGAAGGCGTACCCATCAGCCGGGTTGAGTTCGTAGGTGTCCCCAGGCTCCATCACGATTTGCTGCGATGCGTCTTTGTCCACCGCGCTGGTGCCGAAGTAGACGTTGCCGATGTTGACGCCGTCCACCCTGCGAGCCTCCAGCATGAGGTACGTGGCGTGCGTAGACGTTGCTGCCAGCGCCTCCCGCGTACCGGGTGTGGCAACAGCCTGCGTGATAATGGTTGGGACTACTACTGATCTTACTGTTGGCATGTTTTAGTCCTTATGGAGAGCTTACTCCCGAGAACCTGTTGCTGTAGTTGATTACGTTGGTCCTGTACCACGGCAGCCGGTCAGTCTCGGATGCGTTCTCACCGAGGTGGTCGGAAGTCTCGAACTGCCTGTCGTGATCCACCGCCGTCT
>JBDGYW010001321.1:0-2181 GCA_039588935.1 Gemmatimonadota bacterium
CACCGTGGTCAGGAGAGTGCTGGAATTATTTCTTCCGACGGAGTGCGTACCTACGAGCACAGAGGAATGGGGTTAGTCGCCCAGGTTTTCGACGAGGAAAGCCTGCAAAAGCTCGTGGGGCACATAGCAGTCGGACACAACCGGTATTCCACCACCGGGCAACCTCGGGTCGCCAACGTTCAGCCCTTGCTCGTCGATTGCAAGGCCGGAAGGTTGGCGATGGCGCACAACGGCAATTTGGTTAACGCGCACGAGCTTCGAAGCGAAATGGAAGCTACGGGGTCGATTTTCAATACGACGATGGACAGCGAAGTTATACTGCACCTCATCGCCCGTAGCCAGGAAGCCACGCTGGAAGACATGATCGTGGAAGCGATTAACCGATTGCGCGGCGCGTTCTCGCTGCTCATGATGACGACCACACAATTGATCGCCATCCGGGATCCGCAGTCGCTGCGGCCGTTGTGTATGGGCCAGTTGGGGGAAAGTATCGTAATCACGAGTGAGTCCTGTGCGTTGGACATAATGGGCGCCGAATATATCCGGGACCTCAGTCCGGGGGAAGTCGTCTTCGTTGACGATCGGGGGGTCCGTTCGAGACAGGCGTTCGAAGAAACCAAACAGGCAAAATGCATATTTGAGTTCATATACTTTTCACGCCCGGATAGTCGGGTCTTCGGCGAAAAGGTGGACAAAGTCCGCCGCCGGCTAGGACACGCGCTTGCTGAAAATCACCCGGTCGAGGCAGACATTGTCATCTCGGTGCCGGACTCCAGCAATACGTCCACGCTGGGTTTCGCGCAAGAGTCGGGGATACCGTTCGAACTCGGGCTGATCCGGAACCACTACGTGGGTCGAACGTTCATACAGCCAAACCAGTCCCTCCGTAACGGGACGGTCCGGTTGAAATTCAACACCGTCGGAGGCGTGTTGAAAGGGAAGAGGGTTGCGGTCGTGGATGACTCGATCGTACGCGGTTCCACCATGCGAAAACTCGTTGTGATGCTGAAGAAAGCGGGCGCGAAGGAGGTTCACCTTCGCATCGCTTCACCTCCCATCCGGTTCCCGTGCTTTTACGGGATCGATATGCCGTCGCTGGACGAATTGATCGCTTCGTCGAGTTCGATCGAAGAGATCAAGAATTACCTCGGTGTCGACAGCTTGGAGTACCTCACGCTGGAAGATTTGAGGTCGTGTGTCGACGACCCCGAGAACTTTTGCTACGCGTGCTTCAGCGGCGAGTATCCGGTCCCGCTTTCTCCTGACCTCAATAAATCGGTACTCGAGAGAGACCCCGTAAAGCGGACTTGACGCTCGCGAAAAGGCCAAAGCGGCCATAGCGGGTGCGGTCGGATAAGACGCGGGTTTTCCGAGTCAACCAAGCGAAGGGCGGCGCCCGTCAGGCGCGTTGCGTCGTCGTATCCACACCCGTGGTGCTATGAGGCTCAGGATCAGATTCGAGAAGCAGGGTCCAATCCGTTATTCCTCGCACAAAGACGTGATGCGGATATTCCAGCGATGCTTCGCCACCGCCGGGATCCCTATTTCCTACTCACGGGGGTTTCACCCTCACATGCGGATGTCGTTCGGTCCGCCGCTGAAAACCGGGTGGGAGGGGTTCGACGAGTATATGGACGTCCAGGCCGAGAATTCGGTCGAAGAGTTGGTTGATCGAAGCAACGCCTGTCTCCCGGAAGGGCTGCGCGTGAGGGAATGCGCGGAAGTGGTCGCTGAGGCGCCCAAACTTGCGGTTGACATCTGCGCCGCTATGTACGAGATCCTCGTCCACAAAGAGAACCTCGGGGGCTCGAACGGTCCCCACGGAGAATCGTGGGCGCGGGCAGAAGAAAAACTATTAGACCAATTTGCGGGGACGGGCGATGCAAACGGGAAACTCCCGGAAATCACCGGAGTTACGATCCAAACCGCCGGTGATCATAGTCGCATCGAGTATAACAGTACCGTGCTCTCTGGTCGGGTCGTCGCGCCGCACGACATCGTCGCGGCTGTGTTCGGCGATCCCGAAACGTTTCGAATCCCTATCCGGGTCGCCAGAAGGGCCCAGTTCGTGATTCGAGACGGAGAGTACGTCTCGCCCCTCAGCAGAGGCGTCATTCAAGGAAAATTATGAAAGAAGTACTCATCAATTCAACATCGCTCGAAATCCGGATCGCCATAATC
>JBDGYW010001322.1:0-3764 GCA_039588935.1 Gemmatimonadota bacterium
TTCAAGAAAAACAACGAACTAACTGGAGAACCATCATGAGCCTGCGAATCATGATATGCGATGACGCGATGTTCATGCGCACAGTCATCGCCACCATGTTCCGCGAAGCGGGACACACAATAGTCGGTGAGGCGGAGACCGGCGACCAGGCAATCGAAATGTACCGTGACCTCCGCCCCGATATCGTCACGATGGATGTGGTGATGCCGAGCAGCAGCGGTATCAACGCCACCCGAGATATCGTGGCCGGGGATCCGAACGCCCGCGTGATCATGTGCTCCGCGATGGGGCAGGAGCGTTTGATCAACGAAGCCCTCGAGGCCGGCGCGTGCGGATTCCTCGTAAAGCCATTCGACGGCGACAAGCTGATGAACGTGGTCAAGGAAGCGTGTGAAGCGAAGCCAAAGACTCAGGTGTCGTCGTGATGCCCGCGGAGCTCTCGCCGGTTCAGCTCGACGTGCTGCGCGAAGTAGCAAACATCGGATCCGGCTATGCCGCGACGTCGCTCTCGCAGCTGAGTGGCATGAAAATCATGATCGACGTACCGTCGATCCGTTTTGCCACTGTCAAAGATGTGGCGTGCAGAATCGCCGGGTCAAACAACCGCGTGGTGACGCTCTCGATGCAGATGCTTGGCGATCTGTCCGGACACACTTTGTTCGTCCTGCCCGAACGCAACGCCTGCCTCCTCTGCGACCTGTTGCTGCACCGGGAGCAGGGAACCAGCGGCATTCACGGTGAAATGGAGCAGTCGAGCCTGAAGGAAACCGGGAACATCATGGCGGGCAGTTTTTTGAACGCTCTGTCTGCCGTACTTGGTAAGATGCTGATGCCATCCGTACCGTCGGTGGTGATCGAACGCTCCGACATCATTGGGCCGCCCACCGGTGAAACCACCGAGGAAGTTCTCGTCGTAGAAACGAGCTTTCAGTTCGAAGAATCCAACGCCGGCCTGGATGAACTCACCGGTGTATTCCTATTCGTGCTCGACCACCAAGAGTCGATCGACGAGCTGTTTCTCGCTATCTCGGGCTAGCCGAACCGAGCGGTCGCACCTTTCCGAAGGGGGAGGTACATTTGTCCACGATGGCTGCGCTACGAGGCGTCAAGAGATTTTTTCGCTGCATGGCCGCGCGTCACGGCGGCCACGCCCGCATACGGGCAGGCACAGCCACTAAGCGATGAGTGGCGATGGGCCGGCTACTCCACAGCTGACGGACTGCCCGACAATCGCATCACCGCACTAACGGTCACGAGGAGTGGCCGCACTTGGGCCGGCACCTCCGCAGGGATTGCATGGTTCGACGGGTATGTGTGGCATCATTTGGGAGACGATCACGGGCTTCCCTCCCGACCGGTTTCGTTCCTCTCACCTGACGGTGCAGACCGTGTCCTCGCCGTCATCCACAATCGTCTTTATCAAGGAAACATCGACGGTTTCTCTCACCTGCTGATCGAACTGGATCGGCGTGAGATCGACCCCAGCCTGGAACCCGGCGTAACCGAACAGCCGGTGTCAAAAGCCGTTTCGACGCGAGACGGCCAAATCTTCGCGATCCTGGCCGGGAGCGGCCAGCCAGCCACACTCGTCCGCGTACACAATGGTGTGGTTGAAGTGATTGACCCGCCCGGGCGAGTCGACAGATACTCCACGCTCTCCGCCTCGCGACAGGGCGATCCGTTGTTGGGTACGACGAGTGGGCTCTATCGTTGGCGAAGCGGTGAGTGGACGCCAGTCTTGTTGGTCGCAGAAGGCTCAGCCGGGTTTTATGCGGCCGCTGAGAACGAGCGCGGCGAAGGCCTCGCGTTTTTGAGAATCCCGGCGAATCCGCAGGGACTCGTGACATGGCACGACGCTGAGTGGATATCGGTCCCGACGGAGGGCACGAATCCGATCAGCTCGTTGGACATCGGCCCTACGGGCGATGCAATTGTCATTTCCAGTACCGGCCACATCAGGTTCAGGACGAGCGGGCGCTGGGTGAATGCCCAGCCCACGCCAGCGAATATTCGGGAATCCGCATCATCGGTGAGATACACCGCTGAAGGCGACATCTGGATCGGAACACGCAGAGGCCTATTCCTCTACCATGCCACCTCAGCCAGGTGGTCCACGCGGTCATTCCCATACCCGGACATGCGCAACCGTGTGCATGCGATTTTGGTCCGCAACGACGGCAGCGTCTGGACAGGCACGGCGGATGGGCTGGTTGTACACCGAATGGAGTTGTCGGCGCCGGAGTCGATCCGCGCGATCCTCGGCGTTCGCCTAGGCCAAGTTACCGGTCTCGCCGAGGACGGTGGGGGCAACGTGTGGGTGACCAGCGGGGCGAACTTTCACGGTGCGTTCAGGTGGGACGGACGGCGGTGGCGCAGATTCACGGCGACAGAGGGGCTGGTGGCGCCACGAATCCACGGGGTCTCAATCGATAACGCGGGTCGACCCTGGTTTCTGGGCCTCGCCGAGCCGAGCGACCTTTCCAATGGTCCCGGTGCATTCGTACTTAGCGAGGGCCGCTTCGAGCGTTGGAGTGAGGAAGAAGGTCTGCTGAGCGGTCGGGTATACGACTTCGCGGAACAACCCGACGGGACGCGATGGTTCGTTACGATTCGCGGCGTGAGCCGACTGCGCGCTGGGACGTGGACGCATTGGGACCGCTGGCGCACCACCCTAGCCAGCGGCCGACGGATGAACCGCTCCATCAGCCCTCGGTCGATTGCCGTCGGGCCGCACCGGGTCTGGATCGGCGAACCGGATGTCGGCCTTGCGACGATCGACGAGAACGACGAACTCGAGTTTGTCGCCATGGCGGGGGAACGGCCAGGCCTTGTGGGTGTTGAGGATGTTCAGATCGAGCCAGACGGCACCATCTGGGTGACATCTACGGCAGGCCTATGCTCCAGCAGGGACGGAAATTGGTCGTGCCTCGATCAGGCCAGCGGGCTAGCCACCGCGGCGCTTTGGCCGATCGTCGTTACACCGCAACAGGTCTTCGTAGGCACGCTTGGGCGCGGGCTCCAAGTCCTGAACCGCACTGAGGAGCGGAACCCAACGCCGCGATTGCAGGTCGTCGAGCCTTTGGTCGAGGGAAACACAGCCCTGATCCGCTGGACAGCCCACAGCCTGCGCGGTGCGGGCCCGACCGATCGGATCGAGACTCGATACAGGATTCCACATCGCGGGAGGAGACGGCGCATAGCCTGGCCCCAGGATACCATGCCGTGGATGTGCAGGCCCAGGGCCTGTTCGGAAGTCATTTGCCGGCGAACGCCAGGGCGGAATTCAGGGTTCCGTTGCCGCTGCTACTTCGCCCCGCCGTGGCCGTGCCGCTCGGCACGTTGTTGGTCCTCTCGCTCGCGATAGGATCGATGGTGTTGCGGGACCGACGGAAGCATCTGACGGATCTCCAGGAAAGCGAGGCTCGATTCCGTGCGTTGGACCAGGCGACCTTCGAGGGCTTCGGGCTCACCGACCAGGACACGATCCTGGAGGTCAACGACCGTCTGGTCGAGATGTTTGGCTATACACGGGAAGAATTGCTTCAACTGAGCCTCGCCGCCCTCGCAGCACAGCGTTCTCTTCCGTTGATCAGCCAGCTGCGGCCTCAGTGGCAGGGCCTGAAAGTCGAAGACTCTCATATCGTTCGTGAGGCCTGGGGACGCCGGCGCGACGGCACCGAGTTTCCGGTGGAAATCCAAGTGAAGGCGACGCCTTACGGCGGGCGTGTTGTGTGGGCGGTGGCTGTGCGGGACTTGACTGCGCA
>JBDGYW010001323.1:0-2424 GCA_039588935.1 Gemmatimonadota bacterium
CGGGGCCTTAGCGACACGCCTCTTGGCTCTTCTGTGTCAACAGCGTGTCATTCCGCCATGTGAGGCCGCCGCTTCCAATTTGCGTGCGCGGGATCGTGACCGCAACAGAATCCTATCGGCACCCGATGCACGGCCACAAACCCAGCGCACGTAGGAGACACCGCCACACCTGCCAGCCGTCGTCGAGTGCGGACGCTCCGAAACAGAGTATTAGCTGCGAGTCCTGCGCCCGGCTTTGTGCTGGGGCCGAAGACAGGCATTGACGATTCTTTGACGCATGGTTGGCAGGCTTACTCTGTCATCAACAGGAGTGAACATGCGGGCCATCATTTCCATCCTAGCAGTCTCTTTACTGGTACCACACGGCGGCGTACCCGTCCTGCGCGGTCAGCAGGTTCGGGTCACTGCTCCCGAGTGTGGTATTCACGGTCAAATCGGGTCATTTGACGGTTTGAGGGGTGACACGCTTCTGCTGGCTTTCGGCACCTCCACCGTACGCTGCGTCAGAAGCTCAGTCACGAGCCTCGATCAGAGCCACGAATCAAAGTCCAATACTCTGCGGGGCATGGGGTATGGCCTGCTAGTCGGCAGTATTGGCGGCGCTGTCGTGGGAGCCGCAACATATCAGGAATGTGTTCCTGAAGGCTGGTTCGACTGTTTCATGGTACCGGAATCCGCAGGACAGGCAGCGGCACTTGGCGGCATCGTAGGAGGAGCCCTTGGCGCAGGTCTTGGCGCAATATTCGGCGCGCTCACCAAGACCGACCCCTGGCAGGAAGTTCCCCTCGACCAACTCAGCGTGAGCTTTTCTCCACAGAGAGATAGGTTTGCGCTCGGGCTGTCGGTGAGGTTCTAAGGGCCAGTACACCTCTCGTGCGTTACGTGGCGCTCAGTCGCTGTGAAGCTCTGACCCAGAGTGCGAAGAGCAGCGATAACCGGCCCATTTTGGAGCTGGGAGGCGCGTTCGCGGGGCGGTGAGGGTTGTTAAGTGAGGTAGGCGATAGCGACGCCGCTGAAGACTGCGTCTGCCTCCGCTCACGCTGCGTCATCGGCCCCGCGCTCAACGCGACGGCGTTCTGACCTGACCAATCAGCCAAACCCACCGCAACAGACCGGACACCCCCCCAGGCCATGAAGCTACCCGGGCACTTCTTGTACCAAGTCACGCGACCCTCCGAGCGGGCTTTTCTCATCCGCTCGTCACGAACTCGGTGCAACGAAAGCACCAGCGGCGAAAAGGCCCAATCCGTGTGCTATTTTTTTTTGATGATTTTTTCCGCTGACGCCCCACAAAACCTCGATGCGCGCGTCTCCTCTTACCACCCCGTGATTGTGGCCGTACCTTCGCCACATCCCGAAGTCCGCAGTTCCCGCAAGGAGGTCGCCATGCGCCGTACCGTTCCTGCAGCATTCGCCCTGACCGTGCTGGCCGCCTGTGCTTCCCAGAGTGTCACAATCACGAGCTACGTCGATCCTGCCTTTGACGTCAGCCGAGTGAAGAGCATCCTTTTGCTTTCTATGCGAGGCACGAGTCTCACGTCCAGTGAGCTTGCACGGCTCGACCAACAGGTCATCACAGGGCTAACCCAGAATGCACCCGCCACAACGGTGATGAGCAGC
This sequence comes from Gemmatimonadota bacterium, assembly GCA_039588935.1. Taxonomy (GTDB): domain Bacteria; phylum Gemmatimonadota; class Gemmatimonadetes; order Gemmatimonadales; family GWC2-71-9; genus JBDGYW01. The sequence continues at coordinate 1,621 of JBDGYW010001323.1, forward strand.
ACCGAGGCCACAGACGCCTTGACGGGCCACGGTTTGGCTGCTGAATGGGAGAGCATATTCGCTGACTATTCGGCAAGCGGACACCTCGACTCCATCATCATCTCGCGAGTTGGTGATCTTTTCGGAGTCGATGCAGTGATTCAAATGGAGGTCGTTGAAGTCAGGGAGGAGGGTGACGCCCGTGGGGGGGGAACCTCGGCTGACTACATCAGGGGACGTGGAGCGTGGCATGCCGGGCAAGTGGGAGTGACTGTGCGGTTCGCCATGCTCGAATGCGACACCGGAGGGCTGATCTGGGAGGCATCGAGCTATGCGGCCAGCCCGAACGTGGTAGTGAATGAACGAACTTCGCCCACCGTCGAGGCTCTGATGTTGGCTGTGGAAGAGGCAATCGGTAAGGTGCCCGGTGTTGGTGGCCAGCACATCGACCGCTTTTGAAGCTAGAGCCCGTGTGAAACAGGGCTCCGAGTGCACCCCCGCCGTCACGCGGCGCTCGGGGGGGGCGTCAATAAAATTCCCACCAACCTGCGAGTGGAAGAACGAGGAGGTCGTCTGGCGCGACCTGCGGGGCGGCACCTAAAGCTCGTAATGCCACTTCGTTCCGTGATACGTTTAGCCAGCCCCGAGCGTCACGCAGCGCTCGGGGCTTTCTCTTTCAGGACCGACGCGGAGTCGGTCCCTCCTACGTCGTTGACGATTCTTTGACGCATGGTTGGCAGGCTTACTCTGTCATCAACAGGAGTGAACATGCGGGCCATCATTTCCATCCTAGCAGTCTCTTTACTGGTACCACACGGCGGCGTA
>JBDGYW010001324.1:0-2176 GCA_039588935.1 Gemmatimonadota bacterium
TCAACTGCCGGTGCTTCCTGACGCCGGTACGGAGGAAGATATGAAGCATCTACTCTCGGCGCTGCTAGTCGCGGCTGTCGTTCTCTTCTCGGTATCCGCATCGGCGCAGCAAGCGCAGCACAATACGCGACAGGTCATCATGGCCGAGACGGAGGTAGCGAATGGCGCTCCTGTATCGGTCACGATAACGAATCCCTGGCATAAGTCTGGATACCTCGTCATCAAGACAGCCAACGAGACAGGTGCCGCGTCCCTGGTGGTGACGATCTTCAACGTGCATGGAGGGGTAGACCATCTTGTATGCACGTCTTCAGCGATCACCACTGAGACGACCACTACGATGGTGCTTGGTTCTTCGCTCACGGCGGCGGCTCCATATCAAGCCGTTGATTGTATCTGGCCGATGGGCGAGGTAGTCAAATTTACATTCACGGATTCGGTCGTCGCGACGGACTTCGACGTGACCGCGCACATGGAGTGGCTTGTCGAGTAGTGACCTACCTGAACGAAACACGATTGATCCCGCACTACGATAGCCATGTGGCGTATTCGTCTCACTTCAATAGCGGCGATCCGGGTGCCATTCTCGCGAGTCTAGGGGTCGATGCGAGAACGATCGAAACGGCGCTCGATCTAGGCTGTGGGAACGGGAATCTTGCTAGATGGCTCGCCTCGTCTTGCGGTGTCGATGTGAAGGCAGTCGATTATTCGGCTCGCCGGATCATGGTAGCTAGGTCCGTTGCATTAGATCCTGGGGTTCAATGCGAGTTCATCCACCAGGATCTCCATCTCTATCTCGAAGAGAATGACCTATTACGGTTCGATTTGGTTGCGCTGTTCGAGGTGATCGAGCATCTCGAGGAACCCAACGAGGTGATCGATATATGCCTCGGGCGTCTTACAGAAGAGGGCTGCATTGTGGGTAGCGTGCCGCTGAATATGCCGTATGTCGCGCACCTCCAAGTCTTCGAGAACCTCCAAGATGTACGCGATCGGCTAACGCCGACGCTCGCGATCGAGTCTCGCGGGTTCGCGTTCTGTAGATGGCAATGAAAATCCTCGTCCTAGCACACGCACGATGTGGTACCGGATACACGGCGCACTGCTTCCGCCGTACTGGCCTCCGCGTAGGGCACGAGGAGTGGAAGGAGAACGGCATCTCCTCGTGGATGTGGGCAGTTACCAGCGATTCCGTTCCATACGGTATCCCTCGAGCATGGCCGATCGAGTTCAATGTGGTACTCCACGTCATACGCGAGCCTGCTGCTGCCGTTTCATCGATCGCGTATACCGAACAGTCTACCGAGGCATGGCGGTCGAAGTGGGTAGAAATCCCTGCCGATGCCGATCCGCTCGAGCGGGCGGTATGGTCGCTGTACGGCTGGAACCAAATCATCTCACAGCACCCGCCTACCCATCGCGCCCAGCTCGAATGGGTAGAGAGGACGGTCGAGGAGATCGCTGGACCTATGCGGCACCATACCGATTCGAATGTTCTGTGGTTCCGCAGGCGTCCGCATCCGCGCCTCTATGCCGACCAGATCAAAGCGTCGCCTTGGAAGCATGAGGACACGGCCCGTCTCTGGGATGGTCTGGTATCGCAACACGCGGAGGCAGCATCGTGAGGAAGAAGCTCGCCATCTGCCTGCCGCAAACCGAGACGGTGCGGTGCGAATACGCCCGATCCCTAGCGAATATGATGCTACGTCTCGGCAACGTACCGTCCGGCGTGCGCGAGGTATTTACCGTATCGGGTAGCGGCTCGGTTCTGCCCAGCGTTCGGCAGGGGATCGCGGAGCAAGCGATCGAGACTCATCGGGCAACGCATCTGCTCTGGATCGATGCCGATCATCTATTCCCGAACGATACGGCCCACCGGCTTCTGGCCTCGAAGCAACCATGGCTCGGGATCAACGCGACAACGCGGACTCCTCCGTACCAGCCCACCGCCGCCAAGAACGAGGGCGAGCTCTTGCATACTACGCAGCACTCGAAGGGGCTCGAGCGGGTGTGGCGCATGGGGTTCGGGATCGTTCTGATCGAGGCCCGTGTGTTTCGAGCGATCGAGAAGCCGTGGTTTGGGCTCACCTATATCGGCGGTAGCGTTCAGAACCAAGGCGAGGACATCTTCTTCTGCGAGAAAGCGAAGGCGGCAGGATTCCATCCGATGGTCGAT
>JBDGYW010001325.1:0-2175 GCA_039588935.1 Gemmatimonadota bacterium
CTAAGGGCTAGTATCGTCGCAATTCGCATCGCGTTCCACCCTTTCGATCTCCAACCACAGCTCGGCGAGCTCGACTTCGCTGATCTGCTTTGCAAGCCTGACCATGGCCTCAATCGCCTCGAGGGTCTCGCGAGAAATCACTCAGAGACCTCGGTCTCCGGCTCGACCCGAATCAGACCGCACAGATCTGGACACGCACGATAGACGGCCAGCGCCTCGGCGAAGCAGATGTCTCGCAGTGCCGGCTGTTCCTCCTCGTCAATCGCCTCACACCCACGCACTGACAAGGCATAGAGAGTGGGGCACTGAGCCTCACAGGCCAGCCCAACAATCTCCCGCTCTACCGACCCCATCGTGCTCTTGCACGACAGCAGGGCCAGGGCAGCCAGAACTACTAGCGGGGTTCTAATCCGCATTCTTCGACCTCCCCATGTTCATGGCTGCAGCATTAATGATGTCCAGAATCATCTGGATCACCCTGCTATGGCTCTTGTTCGGTGTCATCGTGGCGAGCATGGACATCACGCCAATGATGGCAGATACGAGTAGTCCGATCTCTGTTGCACTCATTTGCTCTCCTGATACCCTTCCACCAGAATGTTAAGTGCTCGGTCGATGGAGGTGATCTGGTCTGTCATGCCTCCTACAACCGCGTCACGCTCCTTACTAAGTACCGCCTGAGCAGCGAAGCTCACTTCCTGAGCGGCAAGCTTTACCTCTTGTGCCGCGAGCTTGATTTCCTGTGATGCGATCTTTACTGAGTTTGCGGCTACATCGGCCTCGCTCGCCCGTGTGGACATCGTGTAGAACGCGGCTGACGCAATGGCAGCAGCAGCAGTTGCAGCGCATGCAGTGAAGATCTGGAGAAGCCTGCCGTTGTTATTCGTCATAATGGCACCTCACTGACAGCACGCCTGCGGCGATGCGGGCCGCTGCGGGCATGCTGCCGCTGGAAAGCTGAATCTCGTGTCATCGTCGCAGAGCGGCATCTGGACGGTCCAGTTCGAGCCTGAGACGCCGTAGACATTGACCCAGTCTGACTCTTCGTCGGAGTAGGCTTTCGAGGAAATGACGCCCAGCACCGGGTCCACCCGCCACATGGTAACCACCCCACCGCCGCCGTTAATGCTGGCATTTGGATTCTGCCAAGCCGGCGCTCCGGTAATGGGATCGGTGTAGTCAACGGCACCGCCCATCACACGGTAGGTCGTGTTGGAGCTCGTCGCAACGAACAGCTCTCGAATGTGCCCGCCAATCGTCATGAACACTTGCGCATAAGGCATCAAGTGGTCGTAGACCGGCATGCCCGTCCACCACTCCTCATCCGAGTTGGTCTCGTTGCACCAGATGTCTTCTCGTGCGGTGTCCTCCGGGTCACAGCCAGATGCCGAGGTAATCATGTGATGGGCAATGAGAACAGTGGGCATCTTCGGATGCGCCTCAATCACAGCTTTTGCCCATGCCAACGTCTGCGGAGTCATGCCCGAGTAGGGAGTGTTCGCGTCGGTCGAGTAGACGACCGGTAGCCACGGCAATGCAATGAACAGCCACTGTGCACCATCGGCTTGCGTCAGGACGTGATAGGATGCTGCGCCCTGCTCGGCTAAACCTGAGGCGAGGCTGGAGCACGGCCAGTTCTCTTCGTGAACGCCAGTCTCCGAAAATCCGGCACTCATGCGTCCGACACCAAAGTAGGCGTTGTAGTCGGTAAAGGTGCGTTCACAACGGGGGGTGTCCTTGTTGTCCCCATCGTGGTTTCCAGGCACCGTGATGTACGGCACGCCGGCTGCGGCTAAGGTGTCGAGCATGGTCCTGACACGCGAGAACTCGCAGTACCACCCATCGCCTGTGTCTCCGTAGCCATCTCCTCCAACGCAGGCATTAGCCTCGGCGTTGCCGCACTCACCAACACCGCATGCTTCCCCGGTGACCGGGTTCGTGAGCGTGGTACATGGGTCCGGGGCAGGGTCAGGCTGTGCCATGCACCAGCAATCGTTGGTCCAGTCCCGGCCATCCACGAGGTCTCCCGGAAATATCACCACATCACACACGGACGGGTTCGCGGCGATCCAGTCAATAGCCGCAATCTGATGCGTCCAGGCCGTGGCTGCATTGTCACACCGTACCCCCTCCTGGGTGTCGCCCATGACGCAGATGCGCAGCTCATCAGCCGGA
>JBDGYW010001326.1:0-2171 GCA_039588935.1 Gemmatimonadota bacterium
TGGTCGCCTCGGGCGGTAGGTAGACCACCCAGTTCTGCATTTCGTGTTCGGTGAACTTCAACTGCGCCGGCATGACCGGGGCAACGACGTTGCCTTCGATTTTCTTCGCGGGTTCTGCCATGAGTTCCTCCTCCGACAGTTAGAAAAAAGCCCCCGGCAAGATGCGTCCTGCCGGGGGCGTGATTTGCACCTTACGAGTAGGTGCTGGAGATGATGCCACCGGTCGACAATCCCGCGCCCCCGGTCGAGACCTGGGTCACGACATGGAACGAGAGAATGGCCGACGAAGCGGCAGAAGTGAACTGGACCGCCATCACCACGTCACCCGGAGCCATGCCAAGGTCATCACCGTCCGCAAAGAAGGTGTTGCTCGCGGCATTCATGTCCGTGGTCTTGTTCGTGGAGACGTAAGCCCAGAGCCGTCCACCCTGCGCGTTCGGTTCGGCCGGGGCCGAGGTCAGGGAGGTGGTGCCGTTCACTCCACCGGAGCGACCGTACATCCCGCCTTCACTGATCAGGCGGGCCGGATTGCGGCTGGTGGTGCCAGCAGTGCTGCCAGAATATGCCATTGTGCTAGCCCTCCCTTATGCCAGTGCCGAGCCGTCGTGATCGATCTCGACGACGCCCGTGGTTTGAAGGAGCTTCGCCGCCATGAAGCAGGAAGCGCGTGCCCAGGAGTAATCCTGTTCCTGGTCGAACCCGACCGGAGTGTCCATCCCCGACACGTCCATCGCATGACCGATGGCGTTCTTGTGGTAGAGGAAGGATTTCTCGCCGGTCGTTCCCTTGCCCGGAAGGTTCGGGTGCTCGCAGATCAGGACATTTCTCCAACGATAAGCGTGCGGCTGGTCACGCCACGAGGGATCATCCCCCGCATACGGTCGCAGGTTCACATACTCGGCGTTGGCGAACTCCGGTGCCTGCTCGAGATAGCCCAGGAACGACGGCTGGCACAGCAACGTGATGTTGCCATCCCACGGGACCGAGGCGTTCGAGAGTTTCACTCGGGCGTTCTGGAAGACCTGGACATTCGGGATCGTGGTCGTGCCACCGAGAGTCACCGTGGTGGCGTCCAACTCGTTGATGATCAGGTCGTCGATCTTCCGGTTGAGAACAGCCATTGTCGTCATCTGCATGATCTGACGCTGGTTGCCCTGGGAAGCGAACACGTTGAAATCGGTCTTGCGAACGAGATCATGCCACTCGCGAAGTGTGGCCGTGTTCTGCGTGTTGTCGTCTGCTCGCGCAGGGATCATGCCGTTCACACCGCGGTTGACTGCGGTGGAATCGTTCGAACCTGCAACCAGGAAGACCGCCTGCTGTCCCTTGATGACAGCCTCGGTGGTCACCGTCTCCCGCAAGAGACTCTGGTGCTGCTCGAACGAGGCAATGTACTCCTGGCGATACTGGATTTGGAAAGCTGTATCGCTCATATATCGTTGCCTATCAGGTAGTTACGATCACCAGACGACCACGCGAACGGCAGGCGATGGAACGGGTCCAGAGCCTTCGGTCTTGTGTGTCGGGTCAGGCAAAGCAACTACTCCCGTTGGTTGATGATGGAACCTGAGCCATCACGGGGTAGCCTTCGATGTCGATACCGGGGTGGCCTTGCGGGGCCGGATCGTCCCTCTCGGGGGCCGTATGTGTCTCTACAGGGTTGAATTTACACCAGATTGCAGTGAAATATCTTGCACAAAAAAACCCCCGCCGAAGCGGGGGAATGGATGCCTGGTGAGGGGTAATCACCAGGGCCGTGCTAGTGTGGGCTGGCAGGGCGCTACTCCTGCTCCTCACGGTTTAGCTTCGCCTTAGACCCACGCTGGGTCGTGCGAGGTGGCGATCCCCGCCTTCCCCTGCGCTTACGGTTCCGCCGGCCCTTGGTTCTGTAACGGATCAGCCCGGGCGTCCTCGCTACAGGTGAGGTCTAACCGTCGAATAACAAGCGTGTCTGCTTTCCACGCCGCAGCCCATATCAGAAACGCAAAACGCCCGGCCGCGATGGCTGGGCGTTGATTGGTAGGGGGATTAGTCCTACCTACGCGATTTATACACTACTTGAAGCTAAAACGTCAAGATGACCCTCTATCCGCCGATAACTGCCCGATAGCCACGCGCTTACCGTCTGCCGAGACACCCGCAGCCGCTTGGCTATTTCCTTGATCCGCCAG
>JBDGYW010001327.1:0-2168 GCA_039588935.1 Gemmatimonadota bacterium
GATCTCGTCTGCTCGGCTTTCCTGACGGTTGACCCGCATGGTTGGGTTGCGTATCCGGACGCCACTAACTAAGGGGACGGGGGCGCAAGCCCCCTTTCTCCCGACTGAAGGAGAAATAAATGGCTTCCTTTACCTCCGCAGGCGACAGCGTCACTCTTGGTGTCATGAAGAAGGCGGGTACGTCTTTCGATGTGGCTCTGAGCGGAACCTACGACATGGTGATCGATCTCGAAGTCGAGGTTGGCGCCAAGGGTTCTGGTGCGTGGGACTTGGTGAAAAGCTATTCGACAGCCAACGCGACTGTCGCTGAGCGCTTCACGACTGCGTCCGACAACGAGCGCTATCGTCTTTTCGTTACGACTGACACGTCCGGTACGTGCACAGCTACCCTCACCGAGGCGATCGAGGAAGATCTCAAGGTGGTGGACAGCGCCGGCAACGAGCGCTATTCGCTGTACCGTGACAATCTCAGTGGTGGCGGTGGCGGGTTTGTGCCTCGGAATACTCCGGTGAACGTTACGGCGTCTACCGAGAGCTTGACCCGGGCCGAGCACGCCTATCGTGTCGTGACTGCCAACCGGGCAGCCGGCATCACCTTCACGCTTCCCGCAGCCACTGGCTCGGGCGATGTGTACAAGTACTATTGTGGCACGACCGTCACCTCGAATAACAACATTATTCAGGCGGCGAGCGCGAGCGACATCTTCAAGGGCGTCGTGTGGATGGCTGCCGATGGCGGCGACACCGTGGTGGCATTCGAGAGTGCTGCCGACAGCGACACCATGACGATGAACGGCTCGACCAAGGGCGGCATCGTTGGCGACTACGTCGTCTTCGAGGACGTCGCTTCTGGCGTGTGGTCCTTCCAGGCTTTCCTGACAGGGACAGGCACAGAGGCCACTCCGCTGAGTGCGGCAGTTAGCTAACGGGTTGGGGGCGCAAGCCCCCTCCCTCCGCTAGGGAGATATCAATGGCAACGTTCGAAGACGCTGGCGATACCACACTGACAGGCACGATGCGTAAGGCCGGCAGTCGCTTTGATGTGTCTCTGTCGGGCACATACAACATGGTCATCGACCTTGAAGTTGAGGTCGGGGCGAAGGGTTCCGGTGCCTGGGAACTCGTTAAGAGCTATTCAACCGAGGACGCGACGGTGAGCGAGGTGTTCTACTCCACCGCCCCGAACCAGCGTTATCGGCTCATTCTCACCACAGATACGAGCGGCACATGCACTGCCGCCCTAACCGAAGTCGTCACGGCCGATCAGGTTGGCGTAGACAGCACGGGCGATGCCCGCTTTACCGTCTATGCTGATACGAGCGCAGGCTCGGACGGCGGTGTTGTCGTGCATAACCAAGCTATCAGCGTTACAGATAGTACGCTTACCCTGACCGAAGCTGGCCATGCAGGCCGTTGCTTGGTCTGTAACCGCGCGGCTGGCATTACATTCACGATGCCCGCAGCGACTGGGACGGGGAACCGGTATTGCTTCTTCGTGCAGACAACGGTTACATCGAATGACATCATCATTCAGGCTGCCAGTGCCGCCGATATTTTTCAGGGACTGGCCTATGTCGCGACTGATGCTGGAACAGGTATCGTCGTTTTCGAGAGTTCGACCACGACCGATACTATTACGCTGAACGGATCGACACAGGGTGGATTTGCTGGCGACATTATCGAGATGATGGATGTGGCCCCTGGCGTCTTCTCCATGAAAGTCTTCACCCGTGCGAACGGGACCGAGGCTTCGCCGTTCAGTGCTGCCGTCTCTTAATAGGAGAATATCATGACTGTAACACCTGTGCGGACACACCAGCCTGGGAATACGTTCTCGACGGTTTGGAACCTCACGACCGATGTGCCTCTGGGTCTCGCTGAGAGCGTGCCCGGGGCTTCTGACCGTAGCGTCCACGTCATCGCGACGGAGACCGGCGGAGCCACGTTGGTTGTCGAGGGTTCGAACGAGGACACCCCGGTGAACTGGGTGGCCCTGAAAGATAGCTTCGGCGATGTGCTAAGCTTCACTGACACCGACGCTGCTTCCATCAATGACAACATGCTTCACATCCGCGTTCGGCTCTCCACTGTGGGAACAGGCGCTGATTGGAAGGTTGTCATGCTAAGCCGGAGTACACGATAATGAGCGGATTGAGAGAAGCCGTGGC
>JBDGYW010001328.1:0-2167 GCA_039588935.1 Gemmatimonadota bacterium
GATCTGGCGGTTCGTTGCCCCTCTTGACGGCGTGTCGCAGATGGAGTGGCGCAAACATCGTGCCCTGAGCCCGGTAACTTTTCCTGAATACGGAGATGGGCGTTGTGTTCGCTTCGATGGTTCAACCTCCGATCCAGCGGTCTGGGCAGAGCTGGAGGATCTCCGGCAATACTGCGAAGAGCAGATATTAGGAACCATGGATTTGATGGCGCGCCATCGCGACGAACGTCATCAGTTGGACCTCCGGAAGCTCGAGTGGGCAGTAAGCGCGGAACGCTTCAAACCCGTGAACATCCGCTTTGAATTCCATCGCCAACGCATGTTTGAGATTCTGGCAGATGAGATATATCAGGGGGACAGCCATGTCTTCCTTCGCGAGTTACTCCAGAACAGCATTGACGCGATCCGGACGCGCCGAGAACTGGTTCAACGCCGGTCGAGGAGCGCAGGAAGACGGCGCGACGTTGGGTTGGGCTTTGATGACGCAATCTACTTTGATGTCAAACACGCGGAAAATGGTGACGCCACCGTGTGCTGTCGAGACTATGGTATTGGAATGGATGAATACATTGTTCGCAACTACCTGTCTGTTGCAGGAGTAAGTTACTACCAGAGCGATGAGTTCAGGCATCTTGGCCTCAAGATGGATCCCATTTCTCGTTTTGGCATCGGTATCCTGAGTTGTTTCATGGTGGCCCGGCGAATCGAGATTGAAACTCGCCGGGAACCTCAAACGGCGGAAAACCCTGAGCCATTGCTTATCGACGTTCCCGCCGTGGATCGACAGTTCCGGATATACCCGGCTTCCAGTGATGTTGATGTTGGAACCGCCGTCACCGTCCATGTCGTCGGAAACAAACTCAAAGGCGACGTGCGCAAGGCTGCGCCTGGGGATGACGCGACTAGAGATGTAACACTGCAAGTGGCAGAGTATCTGTGTGAAGTGGCCGGGTTTGTCGAGTTTCCTGTCATCGTTGACGAGAACGGCAAACGAACGGTCATTCTCCACCCCGACCGCCCCCCGTCGGAGGCGGATGGATTTCGTGTTAAAGGCGTTTCGCACGAGGTTCGCCAATTGTCTAAAGAGTATCGCTGGGAGAAGGTCTTTGCGCCTCAGGATGCGCAGTTCGCGCAAGTGCATTTGCGGCAACAGTCGTTTGACCTTCAGCGTGACCTCGGACTGAAGGAGTACGAAGGAACTGTGAGCTACACCAAGCCGGTCTCGGATGAGGCGGAGCTTGGGTATGCACACGGTTTTGGAACCGACACCGCGATCACGATTTCCACGGGCGATGGTAATTCAGTGACGCTGCGATCCGAGAGAACGTTTGGATACCACGGGATGAAGAAGGAAGGACTCGCTCCCAGTAGCCAAACGAACCATGCACTTGCCATATACCGAGATGGTCTTCTGGTTGCTGACGCCGGAGCACCCAATCGCGACACCAGACTCCTTGGCACGTCTTTGTTTCAATGGCCGATTCCGGCGCTGCGGGTGAACCTCCCAAAGAAACAGGGCGGGAATGTGGATGTCACCCGTCGTGCTTTGACGGGCACAGATCCTTCATGGGACGCGCCTATCTGGCAGGGAGTTGTGGAATACCTGAAGACGCACGACATTGCCGAGGCCCTTGATCGTGAACCTCGATCGCGTGTCGACCGCCTCGGGCAATTGGCGTACATGTTTCACCTTGAAGGAACCGAACTCGCTGAACTGGTACCCAACGTGCGCTGGCCACTACCCATGCTGGTACCGAATGAGGGGGCGGTAGTCTTAGACAATCAGCTCGTGTTTGGGCAGATCACGAGGGTTGCGCCTGAGTCACTGAACAGACGTATCGCGGACGCGCTTGGCTGGGGGTACAGATTTGAGAGGGGAACCGACAACAGCTTCTTGAGTCAGTGGAGGGGCCACGTGAGTATCGGCTCACCAAGGCTTCTTTCGGATGCCCTGTTTCCCGATCTCTGGTGCAATGTGAGCGAGTGGCATCTGCAAAGGGTCTTGGCCCCTGTAGGTGTAAGCTTTCTCAGGCCACCCTATCCTGGATTGCCGTGTCTACCTCAGAACGAGTTCCAATGTATCACACCTTCGGAGATTCGCGAATTGGATCTCATGGAGCAGACAATGTGTGACCCTCTCTCTTTGGAGCTTAGCAGCTTCTGCGTT
>JBDGYW010001329.1:0-2668 GCA_039588935.1 Gemmatimonadota bacterium
ACACAGGTCGGAGCTGGTAGCTACCGTGGCGAACTACGACGACGCTGTCGGCGACAAATACCTGCACGGGCTCGAGGTGAGTTCGGAGGAGTTGCGGCGCGCGATACGGACTGCGACCCTTGACGTCGGATTCGTTCCCGTGATGTGCGGAGCGGCACTGCGAAACAAGGGTGTTCAGCCGGTTTTGGATGCCGTGGTGGACTACTTGCCTTCACCATCCGATGTTCCGCCAGTCGAGGGGACGGCGCTCCGGGACGGCAAGAAAACGACGCGCGGGGCGTCGGACGATGAACCGTTCTGCGGGCTTGCTTTCAAGATAGTGACCGATCCACACGTTGGCAAACTGGCCTTCATACGAGTTTATTCGGGAAAGCTTGCGACCCGCACGAAGGTGCTGAACACCGGGTCTCGCAAGAAGGAGCGCATAGCGCGTCTACTGAGGATGCACGCGAACGATAGAGAGGAGATCGACGCTGCATACAGCGGCGATATAGTTGCTGCTGTCGGGGCAAAATTCACGACCACGGGAGACACCTTGTGCGATATAGGACATCCGATATCGCTGGAGTCGATGGACTTCCCGGAGCCTGTGATATTCATTGCGATAGAGCCCAAGACTAAAGCGGACGAAGACAAGCTGGCGACCACGCTGTCAAGACTGTCGGAGGAGGACCCGACGTTCAAGGTCAGGACCGACGAGGAGACCGGCCAGACCATCATAAGCGGAATGGGCGAGCTCCACCTTGAAGTGTTGGTTGACAGGATGAGGCGCGAGTTCAACATTCATGCAAATGTGGGCAAGCCGCAGGTAGCCTACAGAGAGACGATTACCGAAACGGTGGAGGACGTCCAGGGCAAGTTCGTAAAGCAGAGCGGTGGTCGCGGTCAGTACGGGCACGTCATTCTTCTCATCGAGCCCGGGCTGAGCGGCTCCGGTGTAGTGTTCGTTGACGAGATCCGAGGTGGCGACGTTCCCAAGGAATACATCCCTGCCGTGGAGGCCGGAGTGCGCGAGGCGGCGGAGAGCGGTATAGTGGCAGGATATTCCGTTGTGGATGTGCGAGTTACGGCTACCGGAGGCTCGTATCACGAAGTGGATTCATCCGATTTAGCGTTTAGGATAGCCGGTTCCATGGGCTTCCGCGAGGGAGCACGCCGGGCGAACCCTGTCCTGCTGGAACCGGTGATGGCAGTGGAGATCGTGCTGCCCGAGGAATTCCTTGGCGACGCCATAGGCGATTTGAACGCACGGCGCGCCAAGATCGAGGAGATGCTTCCCAAGGGCAACTCCCGTGTCGTGACGGCGCGGGTGCCGCTGGCAGAGATGTTTGGGTATGCAACCGACTTGAGATCGAGAACTCAGGGAAGGGCATCATATACTATGCAGTTTGGCCAGTACTGTGAAGTACCCGAGAGCGTATTTGACCGGATTGTGGAGAAAAGCGTTGTCGGCATCTGCTGAGTGGATGTCGCGCACTCGATTCTGGCGCGAGGAATTGACGGAGGCTTGATAAGAGATGAGCAAGAAGAAGTTTGAGAGGACGAAGCCGCACGTAAACGTAGGAACGATAGGGCACGTAGATCACGGCAAGACGATGTTGACGGCGGCGATCACGAAGATATTGTCGAAGCAGGAGTTAGCGGAGGAGACGTCATACGAGAGCATAGACAATGCGCCTGAGGAGAAGGAGCGTGGTATAACGATCCAGATATTCCATGCTGAGTACGAGACGGCGAATCGTCATTACGCTCATATAGACTGTCCTGGTCATGCGGACTACATCAAGAACATGATCACGGGTGCTGCGCAGATGGACGGAGCGATATTGGTGGTAAGCGCGGCTGACGGTGCGATGCCTCAGACGCGCGAGCACATATTGTTGGCTCGCCAGGTAGCGGTGCCGTACATAGTGGTATTTTTGAACAAGGTAGATCAGGTGGACGATCCTGAGTTATTGGAGTTGGTGGAGTTAGAGTTACGAGATTTGCTTAGCGAGTACAAGTTTCCGGGAGAAGAGATACCGATAATAGCGGGCAGCGCGTTGTTGGCGAACGATTGTGGTTGCGGTGGTGATGAGTGCGACAAGTGCGGTCCGGTATTGAAGTTGCTGGAGGCAGTAGACAGTTACATACCTACGCCGAAGCGAGATGTAGACAAGCCGTTTATCGGGGCAAGGTACGTGTTGGAGAAGAGGTAGAGATAGTAGGTTTGTCGCAGAAGGAGGTACGAAAGACGACTGTGACGGGCGTGGAGATGTTCCGCAAGTTGTTGGACGAGGGAGTGGCAGGAGACAACGTAGGGTTGTTGTTGCGGGGAGTTGAGCGCAAGGAGATAGAGCGCGGTCAGGTGATAGCTGCACCCGGCAGCATCACGCCGCACACGGCATTCAAGGCGGAGGTGTATGTGTTGACGAAGGCGGAGGGTGGCAGGCACACGCCGTTTTTCACGGGATATCGTCCGCAGTTCTACTTTCGCACGACGGACGTGACGGGTTCGTTGGAGTTGCCCGCAGGAGTGGAGATGGTGATGCCGGGAGATAACGTGACGATAGATGCGGAGCTAATCACTCCGATAGCGATGGAGCAGGAGTTGCGTTTTGCTATTCGCGAGGGAGGCAGGACCATCGGCGCAGGTGTAGTCGCCGAGATCATTAAGTAGCGAGATGAG
>JBDGYW010001330.1:0-2165 GCA_039588935.1 Gemmatimonadota bacterium
TGATTCCACCGGTGTGGCAGACGCGGGCAGCATCACGCTCACTCCGGGTGTCGCTGGGGGCAGCGGGGGCGATGGTGTGGTGTTCATCGGGGGCTCAAGTGCTCTCCAGTTCACCGAAACCGCGACGGTTCCTGGGCCGGCCATCTTGGCGACCCAAGGTCGCGTCTGGCTTCGTAGTGATTCGCCCAACTCCCTGATTTTCACGGATGACGCAGGAACCGACTGGGTCCTCAACACAGCGGCTGCTGGTTTGGCCGGATTGCCAGGGAGTCTCTACGACAGCCTCGTCTTCTACACGGATAGCGGCGATCGGAATTCTTACGCGGGTTCGGGCCCCACGGTCACTGACATCCTGGGCAACGGGACCGCGGGCACTCTCACGACCGCGACGTATTCCGAAGGTGCTTTCAGCTTCAACGGCACCAGCGGCAATTTGACGTTCACCAAAGACGCCACGCTCGACAACATCTTCGACACCGGCGGCACCGTTATCGTGTTCGCTCGTCCGTTGTCCAATGGTGAGTCGGGTGGCTTCATGGTCACGACTGCGGGAGCTGGGAGCCCGACACCTACCGGGGACGGATGGTTCCTCGCCATCCGTGATCCATCAGGAGGTCGCAGTGGCGTCGAGTTTCGGCAAAACTTTGGAGGGGGTGATGGTGTCTGGCGCACCTACGATCAGGCTGCGGACGCCGATCCGGAGCCGCTCAACGATTTCTCGGGCGTCCCGGTGCTCGGGTACGGTCAGTGGAGTACGGTCGCGGTTGTCTACGACTCGGACCTCGACACAAACGATCCGACCTTCTACATCAATGGGACTCAACGCACGATTGCGCTTGGCCTGCAACAAACTTCGGGTCCCAGTGGGTCACGCAGCTCCGATGCCCCCAACGATCTGATCATCGGCAACTCCCTGGCCGACGCTCGAACGTGGGACGGTGACATCGCGGTTGTTCTGTTCTTCAACCGGGCTCTTTCGGCAGCCGAAGTCGCACAGGTTCAGAGCCTGTTTGCTCCTCGCTTCGGCCTCGGCCCCTTCGGTGGCCAACGCAGCAGTGGCAAAGCACAGAACGTCGTGATCCGTGCTGGCAACACTACGGGTACGGGTAGCGATGACGACGGTGGAACCGTCACCATCCTGGCTGGTGATTCTGATGCCGCGAGCTTCGGCACCGGTGGTGACTTGTTCATCCGTGCCGGCGACAAAACGGGCGGCAACACTCGAGGCGGCAACCTGACCATCCGCTCGGGTGCTGGCCAACTCGGGTCCCAGCTCGTCCTTGCGTGTGGTGACATGCTCACCGTCAACTCAACATCGGAGGACTCCGTACTCATCCACGGTGCGGACGTGAACCCCACAACGGGAACGTCGGCGAATCCGGGCGGCGTCACTATCCGGGGTGGGAACTCGAAATCAACGGGTAGTAACCGTGGTGGAGCCGGCGTCTTCCTCGATGGTGGGTTGGGAGACAATACGGCAGGTGGTGAGATCGAAATCCGTTCTGGAGGCCAGACCGCAGGCAATACAGCCGGATTCACGGGGCCCATCCTCATTTCGACGGACCCACAAGGAACAGGCGGCGCATTCACTTCAACGAATGACATCTCAATCCTGACTGAGGGTGGCGGCGGAAGTGCGAACCAGAGTGGACGCATCTTCATTCGGACGGGAGACTACTCAAACAACGGCTCCATCATTACGAGTAGTGCGACGCGCATCGACATCAGTTGTGGCACTGATTTCGGCACTACAGCGGTCCACGACCAAGGTTCGATCAACGTCACGGCCGGCAACAAATCTGGTGGTGGTCGAGCTGGTTCGGTCAACATCACGGCCGGAACCAACACCGGCACCGGTGGCGCAGCCGATTCGGGCAGCATCCGACTCACGACAGGGAACGTGACAAGCGGTGGGGCTTCGGCTGACGTGGGCAACATCGAACTGACACTGGGCTCACAAGCAGGATCCGGTAGCACGGGCAGGCTGATCTTCGACTACGCCACATGGCCTGCAGCCGATGCCGCTGGAGTTCTGACTTCAAATGGGGCAGGTGTTCTTTCCTGGGGGTCGGCTCCGGCAGCAGCATGGTCGGCCGTGTTGGCCGTCGGCAATACATCTGGTGGCACCGATGTTGTCATTTCGAATGGCGATGAGATCACCGGCG
>JBDGYW010001331.1:0-2164 GCA_039588935.1 Gemmatimonadota bacterium
CGTACAACGCATCCATATCCGACAACATAGTGATAGAAGTCACGAACGCGCCGACGACCATATCGATCGATCAGGGGCCCGCGACGCTGACCGCGTACGGTGAGACGATAGCGTATACCGCCGTGGTGAGGAACTTCAACAGCGACATAATCCCCGATGAGCCGGTCGCGTGGGCCGAAGTCCCCGCCGTGGGCGTTGTGACTATTACAGAGACAGGTGTTGCGACTGCAATCGAACGCGGTACAACGACGATCACCGCAAGTTGCACCGGCCCCTACACAGGCGTCACTGATGACGTGACGCTCACCGTAACGAACGACGCCGTGTCGATCACGGTCACACCGACAAGTGCAGACATACTCGACCTCACTGGCGATACGCTGCTGACCGCCATAGCGATCAATGACCGCGGTGACCCGCTTCCCGCAGCTGACATCGACTGGGAAACTGCGGACGGAACCATCGCCACGGTAGATGGCACCGGGCTGGTGACTGGCGCCAACAACAACACTGGAACGGTGACCATTACAGCCGAGGCAGTCGGTGGCTTGACAGCTCAAGCTTCAATCACCGTACACAATGCGCCGCGCGATATTTTAATCACATCGGGAGCCACCACACTCAATTATCTCGGTGACGGGTTTACGGTGGCGGCGGACATTGAGAATTTGGCAGACGTCCCCCTTCTCCGTACAGCGGTTACGTGGACTTCGAGTGCTCCCCAGGTAGCCTCGGTGGATGAGGTCGGCGACGTGACCGCGGAAGGAGTAGGGAATGCGTGGATACGTGCCACGAGCCCCTTCGACGCGACAGACGCCGATTCGGTCCAGGTCGCGGTCAACAACGACCCGGCCACTCTGGACCTCAACGTTACAGAATTCATGATCGCAGACATTGACAACACATACACGCTTCAGCCCACCGTCAGGAACGAGCCCGGCGCAATTATCGACGGGGAAACGATCAACTGGTCTTCCGACGACGTGGATATCGCCACAGTATCTGCCGGTGGCGTTGTTAAAGCTGAGGGAGTGGGCGTTACGGACATCCAGGCCTGGGTCGAAGGCTCCGACCCATTGGTGACCGCCTCCGCCCAGGTGACTGTCACCAACAATGTGGACAGAGTCGAGATAGAGCCGTCGAGCGTGTTCTTTGCGAGTGTGGGAGACACTATCACTGTCAGGGCAGCGGCGTACAACTCGAGCGGAGCCGTCATACTGAACCCCGCAGTCGATTGGACGCGGGTTCGGCCCCGAGGAGCCTTTACCATTTCGAGCGCGACCGGCGACTCGATAATCGTAACCGCGGCTGAGGCGGGGAGTGACGGTGTCCTCCGTGCCACGGTTGACGGGGAATGGGATGAGATCTTGGTGGAAGTGGACGCGCCCGACGACCTTGTCAACATCGTGTTCGAAGACCAACCGTGGCAACAGGCACTGAGTCAAACTCGCGAGCGAGGGTCGAGCGGAGTTGAACAGCGGGACGATCATTGACATCAGTGCGCATGGTGCCGTTGACTGGAGGCCGGTTAGGTTTGAGTGTGTTGGAATCCAGACCGGTTCAACAGCTCAGAGCGGTACTCCTGTCACGGTGGGTCAGGCGCGGACGCGATCGCGGACACAGCGCTGGACGTCAGCCTATCCCCCCACAGATGAATGGCCTATGTCGGTAAGTGCGGTTAG
Source organism: Gemmatimonadota bacterium (assembly GCA_039588935.1). Lineage (GTDB taxonomy): Bacteria > Gemmatimonadota > Gemmatimonadetes > Gemmatimonadales > GWC2-71-9 > JBDGYW01. Next base: position 1,683 of record JBDGYW010001331.1, read on the forward strand.
TGCGCCAGCGGTCTCGACACTCGCCTTTACTTCTCAGTTGGGTGTAACGGACGTATTAAACTCATGATCTGCCCTAACTGCGGTAGTGAAAACGACGCCGACTCGGTCTTCTGCATCTCCTGTGGTGCGCAGACGCCTCTCGGAGCGGAAGAGGCCGAGGAACTGGAGCCGATACCGCAGGATCAGACAACAGTACCGTGCGCGGCACGCGAAGTAGCTGACGCCGAGCAGCTCGAGGCGGTTCCTCAACGTGAAGACGCGTTGCTCGTTGCCACGCGCCGCGCCCTAGCTGACGACTACGAGGTCGAGCGCGAACTGGGCCGCGGGGGAATGGCGGTCGTCTACGAGGGCGTGGAGACCGAGCTGCGCCGGCGTGTAGCCATCAAGGTCCTGCCGCCGGAAATGGCCACCCAGGACACGGGCGAACGGTTCAGACGCGAAGCCCGAATGGCCGCCTCGCTCGACCATCCCAACATCATTCC
>JBDGYW010001332.1:0-2163 GCA_039588935.1 Gemmatimonadota bacterium
TCTTCGACTCGTGGAGCAGGCGCATAGTCTCACAGCTCCAGTCGCAGTTCCCTGGACAGGTCATTCGGCTGTTGTCGTCTTCCACGGACGAAACCCGGATCCTGGTGAAGGTATCTGGAGACAGGTTGGCGGGGGAGTACTACCTGTACGACGCGTTGGCAGACAGCGTGGCATTTCTAGAATCAGATTGTCCCTGGCTTGAACCTGAGCACTTGGCCCCGAAGCATGCCATCAGCTTCACGGCGCGCGACGGTACGACCATTCACGGATACCTTGTACTTCCGGTCGGGGGCCCGGAAAGAGATTTGCCCGTCGTCGTCTATCCGCATGGAGGTCCTCACTGGCGTGATGCTTGGGAGATGGGCCGGTTTAAGGAGATCCAGCTTCTTGCTAACCGCGGCTACGCGGTGCTACTGGTCAACTTCAGAGGGTCCACTGGATACGGAAAGACGTTTCTGACGTCGGGCTTCAAGCAGAACGGACTGACAGTGCAAGACGATATCACCGATGGTGTGAGGTATCTAATCTCTGAGGGCTTGGCGGACCCAGCTCGGATCGCAATCATCGGAGGCAGTTACGGGGGCTACGCGGTGTTGGCTGGCCTGGCTTTCACTCCGGAGCTTTACGCGTGTGGTGTGGACCTCTTCGGCGTGTCCAATTTCTTCACGTTCCTCGGTGTGCTGTCTCGGTTCACCGATATGTCGGTGATGTACGAGCGTGTAGGACACCCTGACCATGATCGCGAATTGCTTGAACGGACCTCTCCGCTTTTCCACGCCGACAAGATCCGCGCTCCACTCCTCATGGCTCACGGCGGTCAAGATCCGACCGTGAATAGTGCAGAGTCGGACCAGATGGTTGAGGCTCTTGAGGAGCGAGGTGTTCCGGTCAGCTACATCTTCTACGAAGATGAGGGACACGGGTATTTCTCGATGGGTGACAACTGGCTGAAGCTGTGGGAGGCCATCGAAATTTTTCTCGTAGAGCATCTGGGAACAAGTCATCGTGGCAACTGACGTCCATTTCGTGGTGGCTGAAGCAAGCCGTGCGTGAGGATGGTGTATACGTTAGAGCTGTGCAGTTGGAAACGCAGTGAGTAGCCATACTTTCTTGCCATAGGTTGCCAATGCCAACTGCATTGCCGACGCAGCCTATCCGGGGCACTGTCAACTTGAGTGATATCTCGTGCTGAGAACGCAATTTTTGAATCTGGAGAAACTCGAATTTCGGGCAGTTTATACTTCTCTGCCCCAGTTGCCACGCCAAACGACTGGCTCAAAGGGGCCTGTGGCTCGAGGAGACTCTGCTGGCCGAAGCCCCGCACAGACAGGTCGTGCTCACCGTTCCCAAACGCCTCAGGCCCTACCTAGAGATTGCAGAGTGCAGAGTTCAGATTGGAGGCGCACCGACAAGTAAGAGATCTGCGTTCTGCATTCGAGTGCCTTCTATACGATCGCAAGCTCCTCGGCAAACTCTCCCGCGACGCCGCCGAAGAACCGCACTTTCAAGGCCAAGCGACGCTGGGCGGAGTTGCTGAGACGCATCTTCGAGGTGGATCCCTTGGCCTGCCCCCGGTGCGGAAAAGAAATGCGCATCGTGGCGTTCATAACCGAACCCAAGGTGATCGACCGTATCCTCGACCACCTGCGACGCACTCATACCTGACGCCGACGCCAGCGTGCACCGCCGAGACGTTGGAAATCGGCGGTAACCACGGCTTCGGCTCAAAGCCACACCCAAAACTCCGGACGTTCATCGCTGCGGGGGTGATTGGGTTGGCCGGGTGGGCCGATTTGCTCTCTGCGTTCCGCTGCCCGCCCAAGTTGTACGGCTAATCCGGGCGTAAAAAGGCGTTCGCGTTGGCAACTTTACGCCGAAAACCTCAAACCACGAGATGGACAGCTCAATACCCGCGGTACATACTTGGGAGGGGTGAAAGCAAATTCCTATGCTGACATGGTGGTTGGACGCATACGACGGCGGGTCGGTGGAAACCATCGCTGGCCACGGTCTGGGCGCACAACGCATCCACGTGATCCCGGAAAGGATAGGAATTTGCTTTGCCCCCTCCCGAGTATGGTCTGCGGGAACGCAGGCGTCCAGCCGGCGGGATCGGGTCGGCGGGCCGTCCTGCGCCGCGTGTCGGGTTGGAGACGGGACGAT
>JBDGYW010001333.1:0-2161 GCA_039588935.1 Gemmatimonadota bacterium
GAGGGGGACAGTCCCCGAGTTGCTTCTTTAGGTTTGGCTACTCGGCAGAATTCGTGGGTTGATCTCGATACGCGGCAGATAAAGCTGTGGCGTGGGCCAAGCCTAGGGTCGTCGATTCAGTGCACATCTCAACTCTGCAGAATCAAGTACGGGTTCCTCATCTTATAGTAGCTCCGGAGTTAGGGATGAGCTGCTGCTGCGGGGCCCGTACCCAGCCCAGAGCAGCAGCAGATTGTTCATAACTCCGCCGAGGAAATTCGGTAGAATGGGCAGTTTTGAAGAACACGCACCGCCCCGCTACGAATTCCCTCTTCGAACGCCAGAACGTTTTAATAGAGATCTTCGAGCGTGGGCGATGCGCTTTGGTTTGCCAACGAATCGCTCAGACGAGGAGCAGTTGCCAGCTCTCACTATAAGAACTTCGCGGAACCAAAGCGAGCGTGTTTTCTGTTTTTTAGGCCCCGCATAAGAAGGATCGACCCGTGACGACGCATCGCGACCAGAAGCAAGAACTCTCGTTTGCCGCCTTTGTGGGAATCGATTGGGCGGACCAGAAGCACGATGTCTGCTTGATGGAAGCCGGTTCCGAGAACATCGAATCCAGCAAACTCAACCACAAGCCAGAGGATCTGGAGAATTGGGTGGCCCAGTTGCGAGACCGATTCGGGGGCCGGCCGGTGGCTATTTGTTTGGAGCAGACCCGCGGATCGCTGGTCTATGCGTTGATGAAGTACGAGTTCCTGGTGCTTTATCCCATCGCGCCAAAACGGCTGGCCAGGTATCGCGAGGCCATCCAGACGACCAGTGGAGCCAAGGACGATCCGACCGACGCAGCACTCCTGTTGGATTATCTGACGCGTCACCGCGACCAATTGGTGGCCTGGAAGCCCGACGATGTCCAAACGCGTGAAATCACCTTGCTGGTCGAGACGCGACGCAAGTTCGTCAACCTGCGGACGAAGCTTTCCAACGCGCTGAAATCGTGCCTGAAGACCTATTTTCCCCAGGCCATCGAATTGTTGGACGGAGACGTTACCACCCGCTTGGCGTGCGATTTCCTCAAGCGGTGGCCTTCGCTGGAGACACTCCAGCGTGCCAAGCCGGAGACGCTCCGCAAGTTCTACTATGGCCACAATTGCCGCCGCGGCGATCGGATCGAAGCACGGATTGCGACCATTGGCCAGGCGACGCCGCTCGTCACCGACGAGGCCATCGTTGGCAACGGGAAAATGACCGTCCAAGGGCTGGTCGCCCAACTGCGGCCGCTGGTAGACACGATTGCGACGATCGAAAAGCGTTTGAAGGAGTTAATGGCCAACCATCCCGATGCGGCGCTGTTCGTTGCTCTCCCCGGAGCGGGTGACGTGATGGCTCCGCGACTGTTGGCCGCCTTCGGTTCCGATCGCAACCGCTTCGATTCTGCCGCGTCGATCCAGGCCCTCAGTGGCATCGCACCGGTAACCAAACGGAGCGGAAAACGCTCGTCGGTGCAGCGACGGCTCGCCTGCCCGAAGTTTCTCAAGCAGACGTTCCATGAATTCGCCGATCACTCCCGCAAGAAGTCGCACTGGGCTCGGGCCTACTACGACATGCAGCGAGCCAAGGAGAAAGGACACCACGCGACAATCCGAGCCCTGGCCTTCAAGTGGATTCGCGTCCTACAACGGTGCTGGAAGGATCGCACACCCTACGACGAATCGCGCTACCTTGAGACTCTCCAAAAACGAAACGCACCGCTGCTGACGTTCCTGGCTTCCAACACGTAGAGCGCCGTGCAAAACATGTTCACGCCCATGTGGAAAAAACACAATACTGCCCTTGACGGACCACCTCAGACATCTCTATTCCCGTTCTTGTTGGCGGAAACAGAGAACAGGAACGCGTACTCTCCCGGAATTCCCGGATGAGCCAAACTTTTTGGTTGTGGCCGCAGGCCACTCTAAGCTATGCCCCAGCCACTCTCGATAGAGTTTGTCCTGGAATCACGCATGGTTGTCTAGACTGGCATCGGCTGCGGCCGGGTGCTATGTTGGATATCCGTAACGAATGCCGGTCCTCACGATAGACGGACGCTTACCTATGCCCGATCGCTCGCTTGCCCGATGGACGCTCACTGCTTTGTTTGCCGCTGCAGTGCTAGCCCATGCTGCCGACCGGCTTC
>JBDGYW010001334.1:0-2161 GCA_039588935.1 Gemmatimonadota bacterium
TCAACCACGTCGCGCAGAACTCGCACAGCCTCAGCGATTGGTAGCTCGCCTTCCTTCGCCAGCTTGTCCCGCAGCGATTGGCCTTCCTCGTAAGGCATGACGTAGAACAGAAAGCCATCAACGTCGCCGGAATCGTACAGCGGTAGGATGTGGGGATGGTGCAGGTTGGCCGCGATCCTGATCTCTTGGAGAAACCTCTCGGAGCCAAGTGCAGCCGCGAGATCAGGCCGGAGGACTTTGATGGCTACTTCACGATCATGGCGAATGTCCTGAGCCAGATAGACCGTAGCCATGCCACCACTACCGACTTCTTTCTCAATCGTGTAGCGGTCGGACAGTGCGGCCTTGAGACGGCTAACTACGTCATCGTCGGGCATAGGCGGCAACCGCGCTTCCCAAGAGGACACGGCGAAAATACGACCGAGTGCCAGGTGTGGCTAGACCTGAGTGGAAAACCTATGGCACTGCCAGACGTGCGGGTTCATCGCGGTGCATAGGGCGGGATGGAAACGCTGACTGCCCCTACCCCTTCGGCCTAATCAACTCTTGGAACGGCGGGTAGCCGGAAAACGCGCGCCGTCGCAGCGTTGTCATAGATGCACCCGTCTTCGCCGACCTAGTTCCGCAGCATCCTGTAACGCAGCAGGGCTTTCGACTGTTGGGTCGCAGTCGTCAAGGCCCCCGGGGTGCTCCGTATTAGTAGAACGAACCAAGGACCCGGGGGAGCACTGCTAGTCGCGCTGCAGAAGTTCCGCAACCCATATGTTGCTCTCAGATGTCACCACTGACAACAGCACTCGGCTACCCCGAACCTCCGCTCCTAGAATACGCGCATCAGATAATGGAACGATGTTCGCAATGCGGTTTGCAGATCCATCCGGCACTTGCACGCTCCACAAAGTGATGCCAGTCTCGGCACTGCTTTCGACATAGTAAAGCGTGTTTCCGTCAGGGGCCCAGGAAAGCGTCCCACTCCCGACCCCCGCAGCCAAACCAGGTGTCTCCATGACTAATAAGGTCTCACCACTCTCGGAATCGACCACAATCCCGGTGCCCGATCCAGTGTACGCGAGATATCGACCGCATGGCGACCAAGTGACACCGCTACTGAGGACGGACGCATGGAGCAACCGCTCCTCAGTCCAACCGCCCTGCAGACCAGTGCGCGACATCACGTACAAGCCCCGTCCGTCTCTCGACCATGCGATGTCGGTCCCCGTTGGTGACCAAGTCGGCGTTCGGTCCTCAGCGGGATCATCCGTCACCTGCTGCGCCGCGCCTCCGTCGGCCGACATGATAAAGACGTCGCGGTTGCCAGTCCGCATCGAGTGAAATACGATCTCGGTGCCGCCCGGAGACCATCCGTCTGAACCGACGAAGTCATCACTTGGATGGGTCGTTAACTGAATAGGTTCCCCGCCATCCAACCACATCTTGTAGACATCGTAGTTGCCGCGTCTGTCGGAGGAGAAGGCAACCCAATCGCCGTCCGGTGACGTGGTGAAGCTCTCAATTACCTGTGCGCCCACGGTCACGTCTTCCAGTTCTGTGACATCGGCAGAGGGTCTCTCAGGAAGTTGGAACGAGCGTAGGTTCGCCTCCACTCGCAGTTGTGAGTAGACAAGTAACGCGAGATCGGTCGCGATGTTGATTGAGTGAATTTCGGAGCCAACGGTGATGCGCTCTGGATCTCCTGCGGCGGACCCCCTACTGCTGATGTCGATAACATATGTGTCGCGACCACCACCTCTGTTCGAGACGTAGAAGAGTCGGCTATCACCTGAGCTCCACGTGGGACTGACGTTCAGATACCCATCTGACACGATACTGATTGCGTCTCCACCAGCAGACGGGATTATCCAGATCGAGCTTGCTCCCTGCCAATCAGCCCCATACATGTACTCTGCGTTTCCCGATGCGTAGGCGATCCACGACCCATCTGTAGACCAAGCCAACCCATGGGGATCGTCGGCCTCAGCGATGCGCTCATGCTGCGGACCAGCGAGGGCGGCGACGAAGATCTCATTCCCCTGTGCATAGGCAATGAACTTGCCGTCCGGAGACCAGGCCGGTCCTCGGAGTGCACCCTCACCGAGCCCCTCCCACAGGAGGCGAGGCGCACCGCCAAAGGCAGGCACTGTGTACAGCCTCTCCGCCGATA
>JBDGYW010001335.1:0-2160 GCA_039588935.1 Gemmatimonadota bacterium
CGAAGGCCAGCGTGCCCGCCGCGAATATCGTTTCCGTCGCCGTCCTCGTGAACCTCGGCTTCTTTGCACTTGCGACCCTGATGGGGCTCCGCCTGTTGAATCATGCACACTACGATCGAGCGTCTCGACACCATATCCTGTCGCTTGTATTCTTACTCGCCGTCATCGCCGTGGATCAGGGTTTCCGACGACTGATGTATGGGATGGAAATCGGTCTCGTGATTTTTCTCACGGTGGCCGCTCTATACCTCCTCTACGAGAGAAGTCTCCTGCGTCTGCCTCTCGTTCTCTTTCTGTTGATTCTGACCAGGATCGACACCGCAATCTTCGTAGGGCTGTGCTTGCTCTACCTCATCGTATTCGCGCGAGAGACACCGATGAAGCGGCGGATGATCTCACTCTCACTCTTTGTCTCGCTGGTGACTCTATACGTCGTGATCGCAACTGCCTATTTCGGCTCCTTCGTGCCAAACAGTTTGGCGGCCAAGAATCTCGTCTACCGTGAGTTCCCAGCAGATGGTGGTTTCTCGTCGTTCGAGGCATTCTTCACCGGCTTGTTCCGAGAACTCTTCTGGGCGACGAGCGAGAAGTTCGTGTTGTTCTGCTGCTTTGTGATCGGAACCGGTCGTGCGCTCGTGAGGCGACAGAATCTTTTCCTCCTGGCCGCCTTCGCCGCGTTCGGATACTTCCTATTTCTCGCTGTCTTTCAGATCACGGTGGGGCGACTCTGGTACACGCCCCAATACATGTTGCTGTACTACGTAGTCTGCACTCTCGGTTTTCGGAGCGTCGCGGATTTCGTCGCGGGATGGATCGGGCGACTTCCAGCTCTTCGAGAGAGAAAGCTCTTGCGAAACATCGCCCTCATCGCAGCCCTCACCGTAGCGGTGAGTGCATTCGTGATCTTTCCGGCCGTGGAAACCCTGAAGAACAGCGAGCGGAAATACCGCAGGATCTTCGTCGAGGACGACACCCTGGTCTGTCTCGGACAGCACATCAAGCAAATGAATCTGAGTTCGACCAGCAGATTGCTGATCGGTGACATCGGCAAGGTTGGGTACTACAGCGGCGCCTATGTACTCGATTATGTCGGGCTCGTGTCCCCGCAGGTTCTCGAGTACTACCGAGACGGGACGGGATTGTTCGGAGTCGTGATGGAGGAGTTTCCGAGCCTGGTCGCCTTTCGATATCCCAAGGTCCTCGGCTCACACAGCCGCATTTCGGCGCGAGCGTTTCGCGCTTGGTTCACCAAACACTACGCTCGGATCGAAACCGGGTGTCGATCGGATGCCCTCAGCTATCCCCTATTCATCCGGAAGGACCGTGGTGCAGGATTTCCCCGCGACGGTCGCCGGCGCCACTGACGTCAAGACGAGGTTCCGGAGATAGGGAATTCTCTGCCTATCTTCTTCGCCTCGTGTCATCGCCCATTGATGCAGAATCCTTCCTTCGTCACTGGGATGTGTGTCACAATGCTCCACAAGCCCCGCCCGATCACCTCCTCCCGCCAGCGGATGCGCTCGCCACGACCATCAGCGACCTCCACCTTGCCCGCAACGCCCGGCTGCCAGAATCCCCCACCTGCGAAAAGGAATGACCGCGGGACGTGGGTTCGTGTATAAGGTAGTGTCAATCATCGCGATCGGGAGGAATCCGAAATGAAGCGACAGACTGTGCTGATGCTCCTCGTGGTGGTGCTCGGCGTAGCCGGCCTGGCACTGGTCGCAGGGGGTGCAGGAAAGGGAGGCGAGGACTGCGTGGGGACACCCGAAACGGGTGCCTGCTGTTATAGGCAAAAGCACGGTGCTTCCAAGGGAGGGTTTGTATGCCACTGCGACATCGGTGTGCCCTGCCCGCGCGGGGGAACGATGCAGGCCGAGTGCTGCGCCAGCGGCACCGAGTGCATCAACGACCAATGCGTCTAGGCCCAGCGCCGCCCGCGTTCGAACCACTCGTGTTGAACGGTGTGGTGTAGTTCGCGGCATGTGAGGTCCGGGAGGGCGCCGACTGGGCGCTCTTCCGGACCTGCGCATCCGCTCCGGCTCGCGCCGTGAATCCCTGAAGCGGGGAGAACATCTCCCGGTTTGCTCTACGCGCTCACGATCTTTCTCGGCGCCTTTCTCCTCTTCCTGGTACAGCCGATCATCGCCAAACAGATCC
>JBDGYW010001336.1:0-2159 GCA_039588935.1 Gemmatimonadota bacterium
ATTGTCCTCTGGAAGTCCATCATCCACTGCTGCTGCCTCTGCCAATCCATCATGCCCTGATACTGATTCCATCCCTGCGCCGACGCTTGGTATCCCTGGTCGGGCCTGCCGACCGCCGCCGCCATCTTCGCAATGGCATCTGTCTGCATCTGCTGCGCCATCGCCTCAATGTCGCGCCCGCCCTTCTCTTGGAAGCCAAGCGTGTCGAGTTTGCTACCCGTGACCCACGCTGGAGACTGACCCAGCCCGCGTTGCCACATGTTCTTCAGCGAGGACTCGCCGTACTGATGAGTCGCTTTGTCGAGGTCGGCGTAGGAGTCTTCCTTCCAGCCACGCAGGAATTCGGGGAACTGCTGGCGATACTGCTTGAGCAGTTTCTTGATGTTCTTTCTCTGCCAGCCGAGGTAGTTGCCCCACGCTGACATGTTGCCTGCGCCCGCGTGCTCCCCCGGCCCCTCTGAGGGCGGGGCGGCATAGTGTGACGTGACAGAATCCATCCACGCCTGAGCATCGCCACCCGTTTCTTCCTGCCATGCGGCGTAAGTGGGGTGACCGCCCTCTTGCCCCACACCGGTAAGCCCGTGGGTTGACCCGTCATATTGCCAATCCCAATCGTTGTTAGGTGCCATGTTTCTCTCCTAAGTCGTGCCTACAAGGTGCGCCTCGAAGTATGTAATGCCCGTGCCCCCCTGCACATCGTCTGCGGCGTTGCTACTGTTAGCGTATATCTCAATGTAATCCGTCGAACCGTTCAGACTCACCAGCGTACTAACGTGTGTGTTGCGCTCCCGCGTGGCGTTGGAAACCTGAGTGGTTGCGTTAGCGACTACCGTACCGTCCGTACCGTCAGTCGAATTCTTCCGCATGTTGATCTGTCGGATAGCGCCCGAACTATTGGAACTGTCCCAGTTCACCCCCGCCGACACCTTGTATATTCCCGCCGTGGTGGGGGTGAAGCGGTAGTTCGAGGCATTGTCGTAGTACGAACTAATATCAAAATCCTCAGAGTCGAACAGAATCTTCTCGTCCGTTGACGCGGAAGCTATCGCTTGGTCGCTACTCAGCTGCGCCCGAAACGCCCCCACCGCCTGCATGTTCGCCGGAGACAACCCCGTGGCAAGCTTGGCGGTCGTAATGGAAGCGTCTTTGATGTTGTTGGCGTCGATGTTGCCGTTCAGCACAGCCGCGATTGCGGCGTTGTTTGCGTTATGTTCCCCCGCCGCCACAGTTCCGCCCGTAACGAAAGTGTTAGGGATTGTAAGTGTTCCCATAAATTATGCTCCTTGGATGGAGATTAGTTCAGCCTCGAAGAAGTTGCTTTCCTCCGTAGTCCCCGGAACAGTTATGTCCACCGTCGTGGGAGCGGAGTCGTGTTCAAGAAAGACCTCGAAGTAGTCGTCCCCGTCTGCCTTGAAAATACCCGAACCGGCAAGAAGAATATCGTCCGTGTTGCTCATCTGCCGATGGTCGAGAACCTTGTATTGCGATCCGTTTTTAAAAAGAAGCAGGGAGGCGTGCTTGTTGGCTACCCCTGCGTCGAGAAACACTTGCGCGTTTACGCGGTAGTACCCCTGCATCTTCGGTGTAAAGCGGCTTGTGGCGGTCGCGTACCAGTTGCTAGGGTTGTACTCCGCGTGGTCGAACGTAATCTGGTTCGGGCCATCGTCTATCCCCGTCTGATTCGTGTTCTTGTGGGCCGAGAACGTACCCATCCCCATCGTCTGCAACTGGCGGTACGCTATCTGCTCTGATATGTTCCCCTGCGGATTGCTATCTAACGGAAAGCGCGAGAGCGTCACCCAGGAATCTCCTCAACCGGCGTGTACACCTTTACGAACCCCTTTAGGTTCCAAGATGCCCCACCGTTTGTCGGAGCGTTGCGGAAGCGGAACCGGATAGCCGCGCCCCGCGCCTCGGCGTTGTGGAGATGGACCTCCTCCCTACGCACCGCCCCAGAGCGTGAGTAGGTGTCCGTGCCATAGACCGCCGTGCCGTACACCGCTCCGCCGGGATTGAGGGCTATCGTCGTCTCGTTGTCTACCCTGTCGAGAGAACCAGACTCAATCCAGTTGTTTTCCCACGCCACACGCATGTCAAACGCCCCCGTCTCTTGGTAAATCGCCCACAGGTAGCGCCAATCCTTGTCAATGTCAGGCGCA
>JBDGYW010001337.1:0-2156 GCA_039588935.1 Gemmatimonadota bacterium
CCTTGCGGCACCTCCTCCAGTCCACCAGATCAAGCCCCCAAGACCTGCAACAAACAAGAGGCCGCCCCATACAGCGTCGATCCAATCCACCGGCAATAGCAAAGCAACAGCAGCATACAGCATCATTGACGCGAACGGCAGCACTATTGCCTTTGGTTTCCGGAAAAATTCAATCCTGCCTCTCAGGTAAACCGCCTTCTCGACAGGGGTGGCCGGCTCAGGTCCATCCAGATCGACCCAGGCCGCGTTCTTCGCGTGTGAGCCAATGTAAGGGACAAGTCGGTCGTGCCTCGTCGTGCGCGGAGTTATCCGCATTATTTCACCAGTCCGCGACACGAGTTCGCAGCCGCGTGCACCCGGCCACTCGTCGCGTTCGTGTCTCGTGTACACGACCTCCACGTCGGTAAGCGTCAACTCGCGCGTTCGTCGCACGCCTCTGTGAATAAGCGTATCGCCACGTACGATGAAGCAGCCAACCGGCAGGCCCAGAACGCGCACCGGGAACCGCGCTTCGCCGGAAGCTTCGATCTTTTTCAGATCCTCGCTCACGAGAGGTGCCCATTTCTCTCTCAGGACTGCGTACAGCGGGGACTGCCAGCAGCGCACGTGCATATGCACTTTCAAGCGCTGACCGCGAACGTCGCTCAGATGGTAGATCGCGAACTCACCGGCCAGCCGCGCGACTATGTTCTCTATTTCCTTCCACCGGATGGAACGCTTCCGCCCAAGGAATGACACCGCAATCTTCTCGTCATCCCACGCGTAGTACACTGCGTACGATGCTACGATTGCCAGGAACGAGCCGCACACCATCACCAAGATGGCGACAGTCACGATCGCGCTCGCGCGCGCCGACAGGAATTCGTCCGGAGGTGAGGTCAACAACTCATATACGCCCCAGCAAGAGACGATGAGGATTGCCCAAGCGGCCATCCTATACCCAAAAAGGCGCGGCCGCTCAACGTTCATCTGCTGCTCCGACTCGTTACTCATCAGAAGTCCTCGAGTCCAGCGGAACCTCGTCACCGCTGTCTCTCCCTTCCAGAAAGGCGTTGGATCGCCCAGTCAGTTCCCTCATCGACCTGCGCCATCGGACCGCCTGCTGGATGGCGCGAGCAAGCAGATACACGAAGGCCGCCCCTATGAGGTAGATGCACACCAGTGCCTTGACCCACCAATGGCGCTCGCCCGGCATGTCTCTGAGAGAGCGTAGGAGTGGCCACACAAGAAGACACGGAACTGACACAAACGCGACCAGGATCGCCGTCACGAAGAGGCCAGCCCACATCTGCATCCTTCCCTGGCGTATTGCGCGCTTCCGGTACGCTGTTTTCTCCGCACCGCCGGCCGGCTCAGGGTGATTCATACTAACCCAAATCGCGTTTCGCGCGCGATCCCTGATGTATGCGAGGATTGGGTCGTAGCCATGGGCAGTCAGTGGTATCCCTACAGTCTTCCCCGTCCGCGAAACCAGTACGGTACCCCCCTTTTCTCCCTGGTAGACCGTGGCAATCTCGCTGAAGGATATCTCTCTCCTACGGAACCCCAGTTTCGACACTAAGGAAGTGCGCCGCAGGATCAGGCGGTGGCCCCTCGAACCCATTGTGAACCGCGCTTCACCCGAAACGTCGATCTTGTCAATTTCTTCCTGCGCGAAATGGGCTAATCTGCGGCGCAGCACTACATGTAACGGGGAGTCTGCTCCCAATAGTTGCACGTCAACGGTCAACCGACCACCCGAGGCGTCCGTCAAGATATATCTAAGATTGCCCAGCACTCTCTTTACGTGCAGAGTTGCGATGTCGTCCCACCGCACACAGCGCTCGCGGCCAAAGCAGCTCGCCCGAATTTCCTGCTCATTCCAGCGATAGACAGTCCACACGACGGCGAAGATCCATGCAGAGAGGCAGGTGAATCCCAGCCAGACAACAATCATGAGGACGTCTTCATGGACTGTCATACCCTCTCCTGGCTCTTCTGTCGGCAGTATCACAGCGAGACATAAGGCCACACAGAAGAGTAAGCATAGGGACAACACCACCCTCGCATAAGCGCCCGGCCGCGCCACGTTCATCTGCTGCTCCGACTGCCACATCTCCATCGAGCATCCCGCAGCGAATCGCGAAACTCTCGAACCATCTCGGAGCCGTAAGCCC
>JBDGYW010001338.1:0-3644 GCA_039588935.1 Gemmatimonadota bacterium
CGGCAGCTGAGTCGGGCGCTTACTCCGGTCAGTTCAGGTAAAAGAAACTGCCCTTAGTCGTCAACTCAGGGCAGTCGCTGTGGGCCTGGCTACTCAGAAGCCCGGATACATGTTGAACTGAAGATGCCATCCCTTGTCGGGCCTTTGGAATGGCTTCACGATATCCATTCCGAGCATGAAATATCCGAAGAGATTGAAACGGAACGAAACTCCCGCGCTGAACACCGGTTCCCGATCACCGCCTAAGAAGAAAGCGTTCTCGTTTACCGAAGTTGAATCGTTGTCGAGAGAATACGCCATACCGCCATCCGCGAAGATCGCCATTTCCAGCGGCAGGTATCCAAAGTAGCTGTCTCCCAGGCCCAGCACACCGAGCGGCGGGAAACGAAGTTCCAGGTTACCGACCAACAATCTTGAGCCGAACAGCTGGTCAAACACGGGGCACGTACCCGCATCTCCGCCGGTGTTGCACTCAGCCGAGCTGAACGACGAATAGTCGTAGCCGCGGACCACGCTCGAATAGCCCAGGAACATCGGCTGGAGTCTGCGGTCGTCATTGCCAGATCCATATCTCCCCATGTGCATCAGCCTGCCGGCAATCGTGAACGGCCTGACGGGTAGGATGTACTTTCTGAAGTCCACGAGTGCGTTTACCATGTCGAGCGAGCCGATCATTGGTGATGCTTCGATGCGGTATCGCTGCCCCAGGATTGGGCTTGCGATTCCCCAGATTGAGTTGTCGTAGACCAACGCGGCACTCGAGGTGGCGAGATACAAGGGGTCTGGCGAGTCGATCTGTTCTCTCTCTTGATCTATCAGTTCGCCGGTCCAGGCGATCAGACTCCTGCGAATCTCATAATCATAGGAGATGTTTCTTACTCCGGCGGACAACTCAAATCGGTGTACCCGGCTGAACGGATAGGAGACGATGCCGCTCAGACTTCTGCTGATCTGGCGCAGCTTGAATATCTCGTCGATGAGTACGTCCTGTCCCGTGTTCGGATCGGTCCCAAAATAGCTGCCGTTGTATAACCCGTAGGAAAAGGACATCTGTTGGAGCGAGACCCCCCAGTTGAGGCGATTGCTCATATTGGTGTATGCGACGGCGGCGGAGATGTCTCTGACTCCTCCATTGATTTGGAACATCGTGGCGAGGTTGCGGCCACCGAGGACATCACTCCAGAAAAGCGAAGTCCCTCCGCCAATGAACGTGCCGAACCGATCTGCTCCGACCACCAAAGATGGCTGTCCTACATAGTCCAAACCGAGCGATCCGTGGTAGCTGTCATTCGTGTTTTCCGGATCTGACGGCAGGCCGAAGAATGGGTTGTCGATCAATGCTAGGACATCGTTGCTTCTGCGAACGGCCGGCGGTAGGATGGCCGGGTCGACGCCTTCGTATGCTTCTATGACGGGGCCACCGGCAAGCACTTCGGGGTCATCGATCCGGTAAATCTCGATAGACCCGTTCTTGAATACGCTGATCGACATTTCGCCCGTCTCTGCAGCTACTGACATGGCGGGGCTGAGCGGCGCGATTCCGGCGACTCCCGTGTGGATGTTTGTCACCTGGTATATCTGGTTTGTTGCCATTTCCAACCGGTACACATTCGAAATCCCGTTCTGATCGCTGACGAAATACAGGCTTCTGCCGTCCGGCGACCACTGGGGGTTGATGTGTTTCCCGTTGTTGAATCCTTGGACTTCTGTAACGGCGCCAGTACCAGGGTCGAGCAAAGCCAGGCCATAGTCTCCGTGCATCAAGCTCGTCAGGCCGGTCGTGAACCGCTCGGTCACAAACGCGATTCTACTGCCGTCCGGTGACCAGACGGGGTGCAGATCGCCGAACTGGTCATTCGTAAGACGACTCCGCTCTTCCTCCTGGAGGTCGTACAGGAACAAGTCGGACCATGAATCCGCTATGCCCGAAAAGACTATGTAGCGACCGTCGGGCGACCAGGCGGGATTGAAAATCTCGCCAAGGTCGTCGAAGGTGGCTTCCTGCACCGTCTCACCCGTCTCAGTGTCCATGATCGAAAGGACAGGCTGACCTTTGCGAATCGCAGCGAATGCAAACCTATCGCTGGCGCCACCCGAGAAATCCCAAGAACCGGCGGAGTGTATGAACTGCACGCCCTCGAAATACGGATCCACGGATCCTTCTCGGATAGAAAGACCAGCTGGGTTCCGTCAGGACTCAACGCTGGCGCGATATTGTATTCGCCGCTCCCAGAGGCTTTCCCCAAGATCGGTGTTCCGTAGGCACTTGCTTCGGCTGTCTGGTCCAGCAGCGGCTCTGACGCGGCTCGCATGGCCTCGTACCAGTCCGACATCACGGAATCGGGATGCATGCGGAGCACTCGTTGAAAGGCGAGTCCGACATTGGGAACGCTGCGGGTGGCCTTGAGAAGTCTGGCGATCGACTCGTCGCCCCAGCGACCCGCGATGTATGCCATCAACGCCTGGCCGTGTTGGTAGGGATGAAGCGCTCTGTCATCGCCGATCTTGTCTATGGGCAAATCTCGCTCCACAAACGCCCGCATCCACATTGAGGTTTCCGGGTCGATGTGCCCAACGGACATGTACTCGGCGATTCCCTCCACGAACCAAAGTGGCATCCGCGCTGCTCCCGGGACTCCGGACATCAGCGTGCCACCACCTTCGCCGGTCATGTCGAACTGAAATGCGTGGACTAGTTCGTGCCCGATCACATGGTCGGTTTCCGCAAGCGGCCCCAAGAACGGCAGTACTATGCGCCGTTTCATGAGTTCGGTCACACCCTGAGTTCCCTCGTCCATGGTTCCGCCGAGGGCGTTGGTCTGCCTGAAGTGCGGGTGGGCAGCGTAGAGGATCAGGGTTTGGCGGCCACTGAGCTCATGGTCAAAGAGCCTGGAGAGCCGCTCGTACCAACGCTCAGCCATCAAGGCCGCCATTTCAACATCGACACCCGGATAGTGGTGAATGTCGAAATGTTCGGTCTTGAGCACCTCGAAATCAAAGTCCTCATATTGGACCCTGTTGCGACCGAAATATTGGGCCTCCACCTCCTGCGGGACGACAATAAAGCCGACGCCGCAGGCTAGCAGGCTAGTGGCCATCTTTCGCATAGAGAAACGCATCCTACCAACCCCCTTCGTACGGACAGCCATCAAACGATTCGGCTGTCGAGCTGCTACGCGGGTATTCTCACTCAATGAATAAGACAGTTTTCGAGCAACATTTGTTCCTTCAACTGCCCGAGTCGCTGTCGGCCGCAACTGAATCTGCAATTCTTGCCGATTCCGGCAGTCGAGACCGTCTCTCACTACTACTCTGACGAACGGCGCCGTCCGACGTTAGTGAGTGTGAATGTCGGGCGATATGTTACAGAACGGTCTCTGGCCTATTTCGGGTTCATTATGTCCCCACATCCGGACATGTGGCCCCGATGTCCGCATGAGCCGATCGCGGCTAGGATCGTCAGTGTGGCTTCGCACGCAGGCAACCACCTTCTGATCCAGCGATCCCGCGTCCAAAGCCGATAATGCAGTCTAGCCGCTTTCGTTGTGCGGAGAAAGAGTCGTTGTTTTTGGTGTTGGCTGCTTCGTCCTTGGATGAGGAATCCAAGGGGAGCTATCCACCTGCTTATTTCAGCGTGATGCCTT
>JBDGYW010001339.1:0-2153 GCA_039588935.1 Gemmatimonadota bacterium
CACGCGCGCTGACGGCCAACTGGGCTGCCGGTGCGTTCGACATCACGCTGCACGAGCTGACGCTTAGCGACAACACCATCACCAACGTCAGCGCGGACCTGACCTATGTGGTCGATAACGTCCGCAAGCACATCTTCAAGGTGGCAGCGGTGGAGGTCTTCCGGGTGGAGCCGACGAAGCTCTACATGGAATACACTCTGGACATGAATACGGCGGACATCTACCTCGACGCGGGGTACAGCATCCGCTACAACGGCGACTCCGACCACGCCTTCGTGCCCTACCCGGCTGCGGATTACGCACTGGCGCGGAGCGCTGGCAACTTCGTCATCCAGATCGACTCCGACAATAATGCCACCACCAACTTCTTCGAGGTCCGCCATAACGCCTCCACCCACACGGGCGGAACGTCGCTGTGGAAGATCGAAGAGGACGGCGACATCACCCACACGGGCGGCTACACCATCAACGGTTACGTCAGCGTATGGGACGACGCATATCAAGGGCTCGAAGTCAAGGTGACGGAGAGTGTAGGAGCCGGTGCTGATTTCTATGCCATGGTCTATGGTAGCGGCGCCGCCAGCCTGACACTTTACCGAGCAATCGGAACAGAAGCATCCCCGACGCCGGTCACCAACAACGCTTGGCTTGGCTACATGGACTACAGCGGTTACGCCCACTCCACCGAGACGTGGCAGGTTGGCGCCCGCGCCTATGCGAAGGCCACTGAGCTATGGTCAACTTCCGGTTACGGGACCACCTACATCATCCGAACCACTAAGACCACCGAGACGGCTCTTGGTGACCGTTTCTCCGTTGAAGGCGATGGACGCTGTAAAGTATTTGCCGAATTGGAGATCGACGGCGATTTCAACCACGACGGGTCTAACATCGGATTCTTCGCTACAGCCCCCACCACCCAGCAGACGGTCACTGGCTCACGCGCGGGTAACGCCGCTCTTGCCGACCTCCTGACCAAGCTGGCGAACTACGGGCTGATCGTTGATAGCACCACCTAAGGAGGCACCTGTGGTAACCTATGGTCACATCCTGAACGCCAAGCCCGTACTCATCACCATCATCGGCACCAAGCTGCCCGCGAGGCTGAGCCTCAAGTTCGCCCGAGCAGTCCAGCAAATCTTCCTCGCACTCGACGTGCTGGAGGCAGAGAAGCGGAAGCTCGGCAAGGACTACATCGAGGCCGACGAGGGCACACAATCGGGGCTGAAGCTGGACGAGGACAACAACCCCGTCTGGAAGGATGAGGACAGCAGAGAGGGGTTCGAGAGAGACTATGAGGCTCTCTTGGAGACCGAAGTCGAAGGCCTCGACTACGCTCCAATCAAGATGAACCACTGGCCGAAGTCGTATGAGCTGGAGCCCAAAGAGGCGCTGGCTCTGTTCGAGTGCGGCCTTCTGACGGACTAGCCTATGGGCCAATTCCTCCAGATCATCCTCAACTTCATGAGGGAGTACCTCGTGGTCTGGCGGGTCGTCTACAAGGGACAACTCGGTATCCGCTGGACGATGGGAAAATGGGTGAAGAACCTGAAGCCCGGCTTCTACTTCTTCCTCCCCATCTTCCAGCGCATCGAGACTACTTGGGCCTGCTACCAAGAGGTGGACACCCTGACGCAGACGTTCTCCACGAAGGACGGGAAGGCCGTCTCTCTCAGCGCGAACGTCGGCTACACTATCTACAACGCGGCGAAGTACCACACAGAGGTCTACAACTTCGACGCAACCATCGAGCGAGCGATCCGGGGTCACCTGTTCGAGATCCTGCACTCCCTCGACTACGAGGAAATCCGCACCTCCATCCCTGCCCTTGCGGGCCTGCTGAGAGACGCAGTGCACCAACAGGCCACGGCATGGGGAGTGCGGATACATCAGGTTCGGTTGACGGACTTCGTGTCCGCCCCGACCTATCGGCTCCTCAACGAGGTGCCGAGCTTCCATATCGCAGCTTCTTAGCTGCAACGGGAGGCATGTTCAACCCTCCCCCACCAACGGGGCATGTTCAACCCCCGATAACCTAAGGAGCCACAATGGCTACTTCAAGAGCAATCGCCGCGAACGGCGAGTTGATCGAGGACAGCGAAGTTCTCGTCACCTACGATGGTTCTGCCATCGCGGCGGCGGGTCCCGCTCCC
>JBDGYW010001340.1:0-2152 GCA_039588935.1 Gemmatimonadota bacterium
AGTTGGAAAGTAAACGCAAGGGCGTGACCCTCGGCGCGTCCTACACCTTCGGCGGTCAGCGATAACCCGATATGTATCCGAGAATTCGCAGTGAGCGCTTTAGCTCGCGGCGCGTAATGCCGCGATACGCTCGTCCAAGGGCGGGTGCGACATGAACAGACGCTTCAGGCCTTGACCCATGCCGCCGGAGATGCCGAATGCGGCCAGCTGATCCGGCAGCGGGGGTTCGTGGGCCTGCTTGAGCCGCTCCAAGGCGCCGATCATGCTCTCGCGGCCGGCCAGCTTTGACCCGCCGGCATCGGCGCGGAACTCGCGTTGACGGCTGAACCACATGACGATGATCGAGGCGAGTATCCCCAGCACCACCTGGGCGACGATTCTGGTGATCCAGAAGCCAAGACCGTGTCCACGTTCGTTGCGGAATACGACGCGATCCACGATCTGACCGATGATCCACGACAGGAAGAAGACGAACGTATTCACCACACCTTGAATCAGCGCCAGGGTAACCATATCGCCGTTGGCAACGTGTGAGATTTCATGGCCCACTACCGCCTCCGCTTCGTCCTGGCTCATCGACCGCAACAAACCGGTGCTCACCGCCACCAAGGCGTCATCCCGCTTGGCGCCAGTGGCAAATGCGTTGACTTGAGGCGAATCGAAGATCGCCACCTCCGGCATACCGATGCCCGCGGCCTCCGCCTGCCGTCTGACGGTATCCACGAGCCAGGTTTCTGTAGCGTTGGCAGGTTGTTCGATTACCTGGGCACCCATCATCCGTTTCGCGCTCATCTTCGACATCAGCAACGAAATGAACGAACCGCCCATGCCCAATATGGCGGAAAATATGAGCAATGATTGATAATTCAGCCCGCCTTGGTCGAGATAAGGTTCCAGGCCCAGGACCTTGATCGCGATACTCAGCACCAACAGGATCGCGATATTGGTGGTAATGAATAGAGAGATTCGTTTCATAGCGGCTCACCGACGCTTAAGTGACAGGCATAATATGTGTATAAAGGCCGATGAGTTCAAGGTGAGTTACAAAAGTTTTAGGAATTTGGTGCCATGAAAGACAAGATCGAGCAGATTCGCCAGGTGCATGCCCAGTTCATCCACGGGGTGGTGCGAGCGGTACACAACCCAGATGACCGTCAAGAACTGGAACGAGCCCTGGCGGTGGCGGAAGAAAATGGGTGGACCCAGGCGGTACGCGCGGTGCGCCTGATTCTTGATGGACGCCGCGACACCGCTATCCTCGCCGAACTCGATGAGGAGGATCACGCCATTGTCAGCGGCATCCTGGAGGGTCTGCAAAATCCAGCGACGCTGCCTGACGTTAATGCCAAGGCGGACGGATCGTTTGCAGCGCCGGGGCTGGCGAGCATGATCACCCTGGCCAGCCGTGGCAATGTGCAAGCACTCCAGGCACTGGGTACGATGGGCGAGCAAATGACTGCGTTCGGCGGCGAGATGGCGCATATCTCGGGGCGCTTCCGGCAATTGCTCGACGGCGAGCGTGACAAAGACAAACTTACCGAGGGAATGGGTACTAAGAGCCGATCGCTGATGCTCTCGATCCTCGATGAGCTCGCCAAGCTAGACCATCACTGAGCAGGATTCAAGACCGAGCAATTCCAAACATGCCGTCAGCGCCCCGCATGGTCGCCGAATGGGAACCGCAAACCGGGGTATTGATCGTCTGGCCCCACGCCGATACCGACTGGCGGCCGCTCCTCGACCAGGTGGAACCGGTCTACGTCAACCTCACCGCTGCCATTACCCGGTACGAGACGGTAATGGTCTGTTGCCGTGACCACGCGCACCGCGACCACATCGAATCCCTGATCGGAGATCGGGCACCGGCAAACGATCGTATCGCCTTGGCGATTACACCCTTCAACGACACCTGGATTCGCGACTATGGCCCGTTGAGCATCGCCCGCGACGGCTCGCGCGAACTACTCAAGTTCGGGTTCAATGGCTGGGGCAACCGCTTCGACGCCGCGCGCGACAATCAGGTCGCGACTCACCTCAACGACCAACACGTGTTTGGCGACACCCCCATGACTGTCATCGATGATTGGATCTTGGAAGGCGGCAGCATCGACACCGACGGCGAAGGCACGGTGATCACCACCGCGTCGTGTTT
>JBDGYW010001341.1:0-2152 GCA_039588935.1 Gemmatimonadota bacterium
GATCAGCCCTGCGCCGAGGCATTGCCGATGCCAGTGGCCCTGACTCGTGGGAACCGGATTGCAGCAGATACCTCCCTGATCGATATCCCCATCGCAGTTGTTGTCCAGACCGTCGCAGAACTCGGCCGTCGGCTCTCCCGGCACGCAGGTTTGAGGCACGCCTCCGATGCAGTTCTGAACCGTCCGCGTGCACTCCCCGACGCCGCACGTCGTCGCGCCCAGATCCTCGTCGGTTGAACCGTCGCAGTCGTTGTCCCGCCCGTCACATAGTTCCATTGTGGACGGTAGCGGGACGCAAGTGTTCGGTGCCCCCTGCACGCAAGCCGGCACCGTGTTGAAGCAGTCCCCAACGCCGCATGTCAGAACTCCCAGATCCTCGAACTGGCAGTCACTCGAGCAGCAGTCGCCGTCGAGGTTGCCGCCGTCGTCACACTGCTCACCTTCCTCCAGGATGCCGTTGCCGCAACAGACGAGCTCCTCGAAGCTCAGGTACGGGAGGCTTGCTGCCTGGCAGATGTCCCAGATGTCTTCGTCACCGACGGTGGATTCGCCCGCGAAATCCCAGCGCAGCAGGGGCTCGTTCAAGCGGTTGTAGAAGTAGGCCTCGTCATCAGGGATGGCAGTGCAGCCGGCGTTGCCACCCGGATGACAGTCGTCTGGATTGCCTCCATGGTTGTTCCAAAAGGAGTTATGAATGCTTCCCTGGAGATCCGAGCCTACGAGACTGTGAACCGGACATGCAGGACCAGGGCACTCAGGCTCATCGACGCTTACGCTCGCAACGACAAAAGAGTTCTCGATGTCGCCCAGAGCGCTCTTGCCTACCAGACCACCAATGCCGGAGTGCTCCGGATCGAAACTCACTGCGAAGACAACGCCCGAGACGTAGGAGTCGCGGATCTCTCCCGCCATGGAGCCAACCAGCCCACCCACAGGTTCGTAAGAAGTCTCTACCGTTCCACTGAAATAGGAGTTCTCGATCGAACCGGAAGATCGCCCCACCAAACCACCGGCGGGTCCAATTATGGTATCGATATTGACCGAAGCGAAGGAACCGCTAACACCGCCGGCCCCAAGACCGACCAACCCACCCGTCTCCGCATGGCCGATCAGGTCACCGATGACGGACGAATCATGAACGCCGCCCGCGGAAGTGCCGACCAAGCCGCCGATCACCAGGGGGATCCCTTGCATTGTTGCGTCAACGTGGGATCTGCAAATCCCACCCGCATTACGGCCAACCAGACCGCCGACGTACCCCCCCCGGAGGATATCGCCCGAAAAGAAGGAATCGCTGACACCGCCAGCCTCAGAGCCGACCAATCCGCCCAAATTGTCCACCCCGCCGATCACCTCACCGATGACGTACGATTCATAAACACCGCCCGCGGAACTACCGACCAAGCCGCCGACCCCGCGGTCGTTAACGGCGCCGCTCCATTTGTTGCCGCGCACTGTTCCAACAACGTAGGAGTTATGAACACCGCCCGCGGAACTACCGACCAAGCCGCCGACCACGGCGTCGTAACCCAACAGGTTGTCCACTGTTCCAACGACGTAGGAGTTGTGAACACCGCCTGCGGAAGTGCCCACCAAGCCGCCGACCACCTCATCGATCTCGCCGTAAACTGTTCCTTCAACGTAGGAGTTGTAAACACCCCCTGCGTCACGGCCGATCAAACCGCCGACGACGTGCCCGTGCCCCTCCCGTCTAAGGTCGTCGACCGCCAAGCCAGACAAGCCGATATCACGAAACACGGGTCTGGGGATGCCCCCGGCGGTGAAGAACCCGCAGGGTTCGGAGAAGTCCTCTTGGTCACACCTAATGGTCAAGTTGCTGACCGTGTGATGGTTTCCATAGAAGTTACCCGTGAAGTATGGGGGATCAGCACAAGCTCCTCGGTCCCAGACAACTCCCGAGCAATCGAGATCGACATCCAGGTAGATGTCCACACTACAATGCGTGTCCAGCAGATCGAAGAGATTGGCACAGTCAGGGTCGGTAATGATGAACTCGCACTCGTCCGGGATCCCGTTGGCGTTGCTGTCCTGGCTCGCGCCCCCGGCGATGTCGCAGATATCCAGCGAGCCGTTGTCGTTGCAGTCGGACAGGCCACGGAACACGTATGCCGAGCCGGAATCGGTGCCGTTG